>NZ_JAAHIE010000346.1:0-8145 GCF_010671945.1 Moorena sp. SIO4E2 | reverse complement strand
AGGTCCATTGCCCATAAACTCTGAACCAACTTCGTTGTTGATTTCACCATCAACAATATTCATGCGAGTACGCATTTGACAATCAGAGGTTGGCTGGTCTAGCTCAGCTGAGGAATGAGGAGCTGGGCTAGATGAGGATACCCAAGTCGTAATTTCTAACTCCACTGCTTCACCTAGGGATAGGGTCAGGGCATCCCTAATGTTACCTGCCTTGATTTGTTGTTTAAAGTCGTCTTTAGTGGTCATAGATTTTTTTGTTGCCCTAGTCCTTAGTTCTTAGTTCTTAGTTTTTAGTAGTCAGCTAACAGTCTACTGGTAATTACAAGCGATGCAGCGCCGACCTGCGGGGGTTTCCCCCACTCCCGCTTTGCATCAAGAAAATGACTAATCACCAATTACTATACCTATTGCCAAAAATCAGTAACTTCATATCCTAGTTCCTGTAACATTCGATGGAGTAGGGGTAAGCTAAGACCAATAACATTACTATGACAGCCTTCGATTTTGTCAACAAAGATTCCCCCTCTACCTTCCAAAGCAAAGGCACCAGCACATTTAAGGGGTTCACCAGTAGCAACATAGGCTTCTATAGCGCGATCGCTTACATTGGCAAAATAAACTCGCGTTACACCACAGCGCACTATGGTTTTGTTCCGAGATAAGTCAATTAAAGCATGACCTGTATAGAGTTCCCCAGTCGTCCCTCGCATCTGTTGCCAACGAGCGATTGCTTCAGAGGGGTTAGGGGGTTTCCCATAAATCTTACCTTCGATACTCAATAGGGAATCACAGCCTAATACCAGAGCGTCGCTAAATTGATCAGCAACAGTTTTTGCTTTTTGTTCAGCTAGAATCTGCACTAACGTTGCTGGTTCTGGATGCTGCACTTGAGATTCGTCAAAATTGCTTTGGCAGACCACCGGTTCAATACCAGCAGTTTGCAACAATCGTCTGCGAGCATTAGAAGCTGAAGCTAATACAAAAGTCGGCACATCCATATAGCAATTTTCAGAAACGTTTGAGCGACATTGCTTATTTTTTTAAGGCAATAGGCAAGAGGGTTTTAAGGAAATCAGCGTCAAAAAAGACTGTACCTGATTAGCACGCCTTTGGCGAACAACTAAACAACCAAACAACCAAACAACCTGTAACCTTCAACCCTTCAAACCTGCTACCTTGGCCTTTAGGCCACCCTACGCGAACAACTGTTTAATAGTTCACTGAAAAGGACTTAACCACTGCCTCCAATAAATTTTTGGTCTTACCCCAGCGTCGTTCGGTGGTGGAAGCATTGAAGGTGTAGAGCTTGCCACGGTTGACCACCACACTGGCGAGGTTGTGCCGTTCTTGGTTGGGAAGTTGGACGTTGTATTCTAAAAGGTAATACGTCTTTTCTGCTACCTCACGAGCTTCAGCATTAACCAACTCGGCTGTGCGACCAGAATCGGGAGGAGCAATGGCATTTTTTTGCAGCTGATACCCCACTTCTGAGGGTGTACCTAAATCAGCAAGGCTCTTGCCTTCCGGCACTGGGCTAATCACCACACTAACATTTTCGGTGGTTTCTATAATATCGTGGAACACTACATCGGGTCCATCAGTCACCTTGATCGGGACCCAACCGTTGGGATACAAAAACTGATAACCGTTAAGGCTGTCTACATAGCTTTGTAGACCACTGGCACCAGTTGTGCAGCCATGTATAGCCAGACTCAACACTAGCAGCAGTAGTGGTGCAATTTTCTTGAGCATCTCTTTGAGCATCTCTATTAAACGTCAACTCAGCTGCTTAATTGTCTCATCTTTAACTAATCGTACTTGCCCCTATGTATTTTCTGTTACCGGTTGGACACTCACCAGATGTGTGATAGATAGTTAAGTCAAGTTAATAGAGCGATTTTAGACAACTGCACACGGTAACAATTCTGGAAATCATCAGGCTTTGTAAGGAATACCATGAAACCAACTTATTTAACTATCTCTAGTCTAGGACTTGCCACAATACTGACTGGATTTACCGCAACTGTCTATGCTCAGCAGGAGCCACTTCCAGTTCCAGTCATTATCCGATCTGAGCCAGATAATCAAAAGCCTACGTCAAAGCAAGAGCCAACTAATACTGAAGCCCAACCTGTGGAGGAGAAACCAGCTACTACTCAAGCCCAACCTGTGGAGGAGAAACCAGCTACTACTCAAGCCCAACCTGTGGAGGAGAAACCAGCTACTACTCAAGCCCAACCTGTGGAGGAGAAACCAGCTACTACTGAAAAACCCTCTGTTGAGAAAGACCCTTTTAATACGGAATTGCCAGTGAGAACTATACCCCGGATGAGTGCTGTTGAATTCTACAACCGGGGCGTGGATCAACTAGATAATGGTAATTATCCAGAGGCAATGGCAAATTTCAAACAGGCTTTGCAGCTGGAACCCTATGACCCTGATATAAACTACAATCTCGGCTACGTCCACCACATTCAGGGGAATTATCAAGAAGCGATTGATAATTACACTGCTGCTATCAAGATTAAAACCGACTATGGTGAAGCCTATAGCAACCGTGGTTATGCCTATTTTGTGCAAAAGAAGTTCATCGAAGCGATCGCTGATTTTTCCAAGGCTATTGCTCTGACACCCGATAATGATACGGTTTATCTCAGTCGAGGTAATGCCTACAGTGAAGTAGAGAACTATTTCCAAGCAATTGCGGATTACGATCGAGCTCTCTCGATTAACCCTAAAAATGCTATGGCTTACTACCAACGCGGTTTAACTCGCAGTAAGCTCAAACAGTATCAAGCTGCTGTAGCTGATTACACAGAAACTCTAAAAATTGAACCCACTTTTGCCGATGCGTTTTATAAACGGGGTCTAGCCAGACTTGACCTCAATAAGGTTGAGGAAGCGATTCAGGATTTCAAAAAAGCGGCTGATTTATTCCAAGAACAAGGCAGAACTGAAAATTATCAAGAAGCGATGGAAGCCATCAAAAAGCTTTAATGGCAACCAGACCCTTGAACTGAAGTGGCTTTTCAACAGCTTTCTTCTGTGCAGTACCTAGCTCACACCAGAGGCTGAGAAAGCCACAAAGATCAAGCCACTTACTAAAATCAGGGCTGTTAGACCCAAGATCAGGTAGTTGCGCTTTTCTGCTGCAGTGGGTGGCTCTGCCTGGTAAACTTTTGGCTCTTTAGCAAAATTGTTTAAACGCCCGCCCTCTTCTACTGTATATGGCATGGATTACAACCTTTTTTTACTTTATTTATATAAATGTAACAAAGAATGTAACAAAAATTGGCATAACTACTCTTCAGTTTTCCTGATTAGCTTGATTTGTTACGTTAAAGTATTAATCCAGTCCTAGACCTTGACAAGTTCTTTGATCTATGAATTTGTAAGCTAGCTAATGGTACCAGTCAAGGGTGAGCTAGCGCTAGCATAGTTTTTAATTGGAATACGACCAGCTAGGTAAGCCAGACGACCAGCTTCGGTGGCCATTCCCATCGCTTTTCCCATCATGATCGGATTACCTGCTAATGCGATCGCACTATTAATCAATAACGCATCTGCCCCTAACTCCATCCCATAGGTGGCTTCACTGGGGCTACCTATGCCAGCATCTACCACCACCGGCACTCCAGCTTCCTCAATGATGATTTCAATATTGGCAGCATTCTTGATGCCCTGTCCCGAACCAATGGGTGAACCCAAAGGCATCACCGTAGCACATCCTATCTCTTCTAGGCGTTTGGCTAATAACGGATCCGCATTAATATAGGGTAAAACCGCAAACCCTTCTTTTACCAGTTGCTCTGCTGCCTGTAGAGTACCAATGGGGTCAGGGAGTAAATACTTAGGATCAGGAATCACTTCCAGTTTCACAAAATTATTGTCTTCTTGACCCAATAGCTTCGCCATTTCCCGACCAAGCCGTGCCACTCGCACCGCTTCTTCCGCCGTTTTACAGCCTGCGGTGTTGGGTAACATCCACAGTTTCCTCCAATCCAGGGATTCCGCTAGCCCTTCGTGTCCTGGTGCTTTAGTTTGTACCCGACGCACAGCCACCGTTACAATTTCACTGCCACTAGCCGCAATACTTTCAGCCATTACCTGTTGAGAGTCATACTTACCTGTGCCAGTCATCAGACGAGACCGAAAGGTTTTTCCCGCAATGGTCAGTAAATCAGCTGGGGATGGTTCCTTCCCATTGTCAGAGTGAGAGTCCCGGACCGTAGCAAAATTATAGTGCAGCACTGGTGTTGAGGAGGAGTTACTAGATAATCTTATTAGATTAGGACTGCTTTGACTTGAGGCTGGTTGATGGTAAAGTCGGTCGTATCGAAATTGATCTAACAATGGGTCAGACTTTTGCTTCTCAATCAGGTCAGCCAGCAACAAAGCTGTTACCGGAGCCAGCAAAATACCGTTGCGGTAGTGACCCGTAGCCAGGCTCAGGTTTTGGCAAGGACCAGTGCCAAGAATTGGTAATTCGTCAGGTGTTGCTGGTCGAAATCCCCACCAACACTCATGAATCGAGCAGTGTTGGATTTCCGGATATAGCCGGATAGCTGATTCTAACAAACGGTTAATTCCAGCAGTAGTGTTGTCAGGCTGCCAACCCACATCCTCTACTGTTGCACCAATCAGAATTCGTCCATCTCGACGGGGGACTAGATAAACCTCAGAGCCATGTAACACTCGCTGTAGTGGCAAGGGGTGTTGATAATTTTTAGTGGCTTTTACTGACAGCATCTGACCTTTTTTTGGAGCCACTGGCAAGGGCAACAGTTGATTAGACCAGGCTCCAGTTGCCAGGACATAATGGTCTGCATGGAGTTCCCCTGCGGAGGTTCTAATCCCAGAGACTAAGCGATTGCGCTGCTGAATTGCCTCCACAGCTATCCCTTCACGCAGCTCTACTCCCCATTCTTGGGCAGCCAGTCCCAGGGCTTTACTGAGTGCTTGGGGAACCACCTGAGCATCTTCTGGGTACCACCAACCACCAACCACTTCTGAGCTTAAACCGGATTGATAGCAATGAATTGTATCTTTGTCTAACCAGTCAGCAACTCCGGTTTGGTTGCTGAGCTGGTGTTGCTGATTTCCTGCTGCCCCTTCATAGACCGGTGCTAAAAAGCCACAGGGCCAATAGCCCGTTGCCACACCAGTCATCTGTTCCAGTTTGGTACACCATTGAGGATACAGTGAGTGGGACCACAAGCCTAAATCTAGCATCGGACCAATGGGGAGCGCTTCTGAGAATGGTGCTAACATTCCCGCTGCAGCTAGGGTGGCACCTTCTTGGAAATTGCGGGTGACAACAGTTACTGTTGCCCCACGCTGTTTCAGTTCTACAGCGATCGCTAAACCGATAATGCCACCGCCAATAATCAGAATGTCACTTGCTGCTTTCATAGGTTAAGGAGAGTGGAGACTAGGGATTGGGGAAAGTATCAAGGATGAACTATCAAGGATGAACTATTAAGTATGAAGTATCAAGGATGAACTATTAAGTATGAAGTGGGAAGTGGGAAGTGTAACTCGTAGGTTGTGGATAACGTTTTTAGTCAACCTTAAGTCCGATCAACCCATTTCCTCCTTCAACCTTTATTTTTTATCCTTTTTACTTCAAGCTTTATTCTTCAACCTTTATTTTTCATCCTTTCTGCTTTTGACCCATCCCCTAATCCCCAATCTCTAATCTCTTCCCCAACCTTTTAAACAACTACAGGTAGTGCCCTTTACCATAGGGCTGGTATGGGGTCATTATCTTCGTATACTACTGTACCAGAACTTCCTGTAGTTGCTGAGCTTGCTGTAGTCGCTGGAGCACTAGACTCACTGATGACGGTAGTTCCTTGAGCAACAGTATCCTCCTCTGGCTGTGCAAAGGGATCAGTTGTAGTCGGCTGTGCTTGTGCGATCGGTTGCTCTGGTTGAATACTCGGTGTTTCAGCTTCTGTAGTTGATGGGTCTTCTAACAGTGCTGTATCCGTTGGTTCTGCCTCCTCCTGGTTCCTACCCAGATTAAAGAAGGGAATGTTAAAGCGAGAAGCCTTTTCTTCCTCAGCTTCAGGAATTGGTTCTACTTGATTTGCACTCTGGGGAGCCTCTTCGATTTGGCGACCCTTACAAGCACTAACTGCTCCTAGGAGAGCAACCAGGACTAATAATTTGGTAGTTAACCTCATATATTTGTTCATACTCTGATTCGATATCAAGAATTGTGTTTCCATGACTTAATACCTGTGTGTCGAAGTAGGGAATTTACAGATGTGTCCCTTTTCGGTGAACACACCCGCCCATAATATACCAGTTGAGTTCTCCGGAGGTCACTAGAAAAGAAAATTGTTCATTTTCTTGATGCAAAGGGCGAGTAGGGGTTTCCCCCTTTGGCCGACTGCATCGGTTTGACCCTATCCCCTGCACCCATCTAGCGCACCGGTATGATTTTTACCCAAGGCGCGGAAATCGTCTTGTGAATTACCAGACTCCAAGCTGACGCTACGGTACTGGCTTGTCACTTGACCGGGGATTGCCTAAGTTGAGTTTTGCGACTAAGCTGAGGTTTTACATCCCCGACCTGTTGCAACAGTCCCACGCCCATCAGACCGATAGCATTTCGATTACGTGAACGTGGGATAGGTCAACAGGTTTTTTTTGACTTGGTTATTGTCAATCTAATTTACTGTCAACATAAGCATTCAGCCGTCAGCTGTCAGCCGTCACGTTATTTTATTCAAAAGCACCAATCAGTAGGTTGGCCTTTGGCTGATAGCTGATAGCTGATAGCTGATAGCTGATAGCTGATAGCTGATAGATTAACTTTCAACATTATCATGTTTCTAGTAAATTTTTGATCATTTTGTTGATCAATTTGGATTTTTTCCCGGGATTGACCAGATCAAAATTACTTGGAGGATGTCCAGGTATCCCGAGACCTAATTTGCCTATTATGGCGCGAGACTTATTACCTCCCCCAACTCTCAACCATTAGTTAACCATTAGTTAACCATTGCTAAATGTGCCTTAGCTTACATTCTGTTAGCACTGATGGGGAGATCGGGTAACAGAGGATGATTCAAAAGCTAACTGTGTCAGTGCGATCGCTAACTGCTTCTGCTAATACACAGTTAACTGTTTTAGTCAACTGTTCTAGTTAACTGTTTTAGTTAACTTATCTACTTTTATAGGGTTGCTTAGTGACGGGTAACAGTCAACAGTCAACAGTCAACAGTTAACCATAAATCCTCAATTTAACTATGTCTTAACTTATGCCTTAACTTATGCTTTAAGCTAGGCTAGTTAAGTCTGCTATTCACTCATTATCCCTATTCTGACTAAACTACAGGTTAGCACTACTATGCTTTGGTTAATATTCGCTAGTCTAACAGCTCTTTTTGCCTCTGGCAAGGATTTGACGAGTAAGCGAGGGCTCAAAAATGTTGATGCTTACATTATTTCTTGGGCAGTATTATTTTTTTCTTTACCTGTTTTACTGCCCCTCCTTTTTGTGATTGAAATTCCGGAATTAGGCCAAAATTTTGGCTTAGCCTTAATGGTCGGAGGGTCTCTGAATGTGGTAGCGATGAGCTTGTATATCCAAGCATTGAGTCGGTCTGACTTATCCATTACCGTTCCCTTTATGACCTTCACCCCGTTATTTTTATTAGTGACATCCCCAATCATTGTTGGAGAATATCCCACCCCCTTAGATATGGTAGGAATTCTCATGATTGTGGTTGGGTCTTATAGCTTAAATTTGAAAGAGAAAAGAAACGGTTACCTCGCCCCTTTTAAAGGGCTACTCAAGCAACGAGGCCCTCAGCTAATGTTAACCGTAGCTTTAATTTTTAGTATTACCTCAAACGTTGATAAGGTGGGGGTACAAAATTCATCTCCAATATTTTGGGCAATTGCGATGCATACCTTTATTGCCACAGGTATGGGAGTGATAATGCTGTATAAATCAAGAAGTAAATTAAACCAAATTCCAAAATATTTACTATCTATAGTTCCTATTGGTTTCTTTCAGGCCGGAGTAATTTTGTGCCACTTTCTCATGACCAGATAGGGTGTGCAGTAACTTACCATTCTTATTCCAGAGTTTGGCAGTCTTGTCAGCACTAGCGCTAGCAATAGTTTTAC
>NZ_JAAHIE010000345.1:0-8172 GCF_010671945.1 Moorena sp. SIO4E2 | reverse complement strand
AGTTCAGCCAAGGTCGTTTGGCGATTTACTACCGAAGATGCACGAGTCAAACTTAAACACCTATATCCTGTATTTGAACTTGATGAAGACCTAGAATCTAATGCACCAAATTAGCTGTGCCACGCCACTACGTGACTAGAAAGGGATTGGCCGTAGGCCACGCTACGCGAACGCATAGATACCCTTAGGGGTTCTATACCAACTCATCCCCTGCTATAGGTTCTGTATCTGGCACTGATGCTAATATTTGATCAAAACGGTTATAATCTGCTTTTTCACCATAACTCTGCATTAGTTGTACAACTTTATGAGCTTCAATTTTTTCGGTAACAGCACTCAGTAACCACTGCTCGATAGAAACTTGATTTTCTTGAGCAAGACGTTGAATTTCTTTCAACAACGTCTCAGGTAATTGTAAAGGATAATAACTCATTCTATAACTTGCTCCTGTAAATTTAGAGAGTGAACCAACTCTCCTGGTCGAATAACTTTAATACCGAAATATTTGGCAGCTGGCAAAAAATATTGGTAAGCATTCAGCCGTGAACTAAAAGCTCACGCTACTTGAGGTGCGGTCAGCCGTCAGCAGTCAGCTATCAGCTTGTAGGGTGGGCAAAAACAGTTTGATTGTTTTGAGTATTCTAGATTATATTACTTTGCCCACCCTACTTTAATTCGTCTGTTCGCGTAGCGTGCGCGTAGCGCTTAAGCTGATAGCTGATAGCTGATAGCTGATAGCTGATAGCTTACAAATCTTGTACATTATAGCGGTTCTCATAGTAATTAGATACACACAATATTTTTCCCTACTCCCTACTCCCTACTCCCTACTCCCTACTCCCTACTCCCTACTCCCTATTCCCCTAAAGCGCCTCACCAATCAAGGTAAATGCCGCCCAATCTTTCGGATTACCTGACTTCGGAATCATGGTCAACATCGCTTGGCGCAACGCTTGAGCTTTATCCCCTGTGCGGTTAAGATTCCGATAAAACTCCGTCATCAATTCTGTGGTTTTATCATCAGGAATTGACCACAAGGAAACCATCACACTGGGAACACCCGCTGCAACTAAGGAACGAGATAAACCAATAACGCCCTCACTCTTGATTTCACCGACTCCGGTCTCGCAGGCACTGACTACTACCAGTTCTGCACTGAGTTTCATAGTAAAGATTTCTTCCGCAGTTAGTAGTCCGTCCTCTCCTACAGAAGGAGCCAAGGCGATCGCACTCCCAATACCTTTAATACGCTTGGGATCAAATAACCCGTGGGTAGCAAAATGAATATACCTGGCCTTGGGCATCTGGCGTTTAACTAGGGCTTCCGTAGCGTCTTGTGCCAATAGGGGTTTAACATCTAACAGTGAGGCAACGTTTTGAGCTTCTTTTTCCGCACCCTTGAGAGCAGATAATTGCTGAGGTGTTTCTCCAGGAGCTGGTCGTACCTCGGGCATGGTAGGATTACCAACTACCAGGGCAGTTTGGGATGATTTAGGAAGGTTTTTCCGTTTCTGATGGGTTAAGCCCAAGACTTCGATGGAGGGAGCAGTGAGGATGGTGTGTTTCTCAATTAAGTAGTTTCCCTCCTGGTCTTGCAGGGCTGGGAAAGGTACAGAAAACAGTTCTCTGTCAGGAATGAAAATTACACGAGCCTTATCATCTTTGGGCAGTAAGTCTGCAATCGGCTCAATCAAAAGTTGATGAAGCTTTTGTAAGCGTGGTTTCTCAATATTAGGGGAATCGACAATTTTAACAATATCAGTAATTGGGCGCTCGATTGTTACCCCTTCTTCCCACCCTGGTAACTTGAGTCGTAAAGTACCTTGTTGAGGATTAACTTCAACTACTTGCCACCGTTCCTCGAACTGGTCATCCTTGAGTTTGACCCAATCACCCTGGGACGGTTGCCGGGAAGACTGACTACTGCGACATTGACCATGGTCTGCAAGGCAATCATATCCGTTTTTAAGTAGCTGCTGGAGAGAGGTATCTGGAGGTAGTTTAACCAAGCGCCATTCAATTTTGCCCGTAGGCTGGATCACCCAAATAGAGATTCCTCCATCGAAAATAATGGAGTATTCCACGAGTGTGGCCTTCTGCTGCTGGGCAACCTGTTTGATTTTCTTCAGGTTAGGGTAATTTAGTGGAGTATCTAGTTCTGGGGATAACCCCTTTGCCAGTAATTCCGCCAAAGCACGAGCACGCCCCCTTTCCGCAACTTCTAATGCAGCATCGGTTTTATTTCGAGCAATTAGAACTTGCTGCAAAGCGAGATAGGTATTAGATTGCTGCTCGGATAGAGTAATTTTATGGTTATCTGGCAAGCCTGGTCGTAGAGATTCCCTAACCTCCATTGCTTTGGTGAGAAAGGTTTGAGCTTGTTTAAGATCACCTGATTTAAATAGAGCATATCCTAAGTTATGGAGGAAGCCTCCTTCCCTCTGCCGGTAT
Source organism: Moorena sp. SIO4E2 (assembly GCF_010671945.1). NCBI lineage: Bacteria > Bacillati > Cyanobacteriota > Cyanophyceae > Coleofasciculales > Coleofasciculaceae > Moorena > Moorena sp. SIO4E2. The sequence goes on along the minus strand of NZ_JAAHIE010000345.1, from coordinate 5,721 downwards.
CCTATTGCTCGTGCAATGGTTAAACTCTGCTGGTGGTTTTCAATGGCCTTTGGGTAGTCTCCCAGGTCTTTGTAAGTATTACCGAGATTGCACAGAGAGCAAGCCACACCTGAGCGATTTCCTATTTTTCGGTCAATAGCCAAACTCTGCTGGTGGAAATCAATGGCCTTTTGGTAGTCCCCCAGGGAATTGTAAACATTGCCGAGATTGCCCAGTGAGTCAGCCTCACCTGAGCGATCGCCTATTTTTCGTGCAATGGTTAAACTCTGTTGGTAGTTTTCAATGGCTTTTCGGTAGTCCCCCAGGTTGTTGTAAGCAAGACCGAGATTGTTAACAGAGGAAGCCACACCTTGGCGATTTCCTATTTCTCGTGCAATAGCCAAACTCTGCTGGTGGTATTCAATTGCCTTTGGGTAGTCTCCCAGGTTGTTGTAAGCAAGACCGAGATTGTTCAGTGAGTTAGCCACACCTTGGCGATTTCCTATTTCTCGTGCAATAGCCAAACTCTGCTGGTGGTATTCAATTGCCTTTGGGTAGTCTCCCAGGTCTTCGTAAGTATTACCGAGATTGCCCAGTGAGTTAGCCACACCTGAGCGATCGCCTATTTCTCTTGCAATAGCCAAACTCTGCTGGAGGTATTCAATGGCCTTTGGGTAGTCCCCCAGGTTTTGGTAAGCAATATGGAGATTGTTTAGTGAGTTAGCCAAACCTGAGCAATAGCCTATTTCCAGTGCAATAGTTAAACTTTGCTGGTGGTATTCAATTGCCTTTGGGTAGTCCCCCAGGAAATAGTAAGCAATACCGAGACCATTGAGAGAGTTAGCCACACCTGAGCGATCGCCTATGGCTCGTGCAATGGTTAAACTCTGCTGATGGTTTTCAATGGCCTTTGGGTAGTCCCCCAGGAAATAGTAAGCATTGCCGAGACCATTCAAAGAGTAAGCCTCTCCTGAGCGATCGCCTATGGCTCGTGCAATGGTTAAACTTTGCTGGTAGTTTTCCATGGCCTTTGGGTAGTTCCCCAGGGCATGGTAAGCATTGCCAAGACTTCCCAGAGACTTAGCCTCACCTGAGCGATCGCCTATTTCTCGATAAATAGTGAGTGCCTTCTGCCAAGACTGCAATGCTTCCGGAAATTGAGTCACTTTATACTGTTCAAGACCTTGATTAAGAAGTCGGTCAGCTTCAGCTTTACGGCTTTCTACAGTTTGAGCTAGTGCTGGAGAAACTGGGAATAGGGTTGAAACATTACCTAGCAACGGTGGGGAGAAACTAGCTAGTATACCGAGGAGTGCAATAGTGGCTATTCTAGAAGATTTCATGGTTATTACCCCTATATCAACTTCCAATCAACTCAAAGAACAGAATTCTATTTATTTAACGGTGGTAGAATAGCCAAATCATGCAAGTGCGATCGCAAAACTCATAATTTCCACTAATCTCAATCCAGGAAGTTGTTTCCTCAATTAGCTTGCCCAATCAAGGTAAATGCTGCCCAATCTCTGGGATTCGGTTGTTCTGCCATGGTAGTCAGCATTGCTTGACGCAAAGCTTGAGCTTTATCCGTGGTGTTACCAAGGTTTTGATAAAATCGAATCATCAACTGAGCAGTAGGAGAATCAGAAACTGACCAGAGGGAGACCACAATACTGGGAACTCCAGCAGAGATTAAGGCACGGGACAAACCAATTACCCCATCACCTGTAATGCGCCCCTGTCCAGTGTTACAGGCGCTCAGCACTGCTAGTTCTGCCTTTAATGTTATGTTCAATTTCAGTATTTCCTCAGCACTGAGTAATCCATCATCAGTTGGGGAAGATGCCAAGAGAATAGCGCTACCTAAACCTGTAATCTCGTCCAATACTCCATGGGTAGCAAAGTGAATGAATCTGGCTTGCTCTAGCTGCTGTAGAATAGCTGTTTCCGTAGCTTGCTCACCGATTAAGGGTTGAACACCTAGTAGAAAGGCAATTTCCCTAGCTTCATCTTCAGACCATGGTAGTTGAGGTAGCACTAGAGGTTTTTCCCCTGGTAGAAGCCGAACTTTAGGCATAGTAGGATTACCAACTACTAAAGAGGAATTTTTTTTAGCTGCTTTCCATTGCTTCTTGTCTTGTTCCCGCGCTTTTTGATGGGTTAAATCTAGGACTTTAATCGATGGAGCAGTCAAGATAGTATGTTTCTTAATTAAGAACTCTCCTTCCTCATCTTGTAGAGCAGGAAAGGGAGTGTAAAATAGTTCCTCTTGAGGAATAAATACGACATGGGCATTAGGATCACTGGGCAAGAGGTCAGAAATAGGTTGAATCAGAAGTTGATAGAGTTTCTGTAAACGTTGTCGATGAAAGTGAGGAGAATCAATAATTTTTTTTACATCAGTGATAGGACGATGAATCGTAACTCCTTCTTCCCAATCAAACAGTCTTAGGGTTAATATCCCTTCCTCAGCATTGACCTTAACTATTTGCCATGGATCATCAAACTGGTCATCGTTCAATTTGACTAAATCCCCCTGATCAAGTAGGATTTGGTTCGTATCACTACGACATTGGTCACTGTAGATGATGCAAGCACGTCCTCTAGTAACTAGGTCTTTGAGAGAAGTATTTTGAGGTAGTTGGACGGAGCGAAACTGGATTGAACCCGTAGGCTGGATCACCCAGATGTAAAGTTCTTGAGAGGAAACAAGGGAGTATTCTACAAGAGTGGCATTTTGCTGTCGAGCAATTTGCTTAATTTCCTCTAGTTTGGGATATGTTACTGGAGAATTAGACTTTGATGGTAAGTTCTTTGCTAATAATTCCGTCAAGGCACGAGCACGTCCCCTCTCGGCAATTTCCAATGCAGCATCGGTTTTATTTCGAGCAATTAGAACTTGCTGCAAAGTGCGATAGGTATCAGATTGCTGCTCGAAGAGGGAAATTTTATGGGTATCTTTCAAGTTTGTGCGTAGAGATTCCCTAACCTCCATGGCTTCGGTGAGGGTGGTTTCAGATTGATTAAGATTACCTGATTTAAATAGAGCTAATCCTAAGTTATTGAGGGATATGCCTTCCCCCTGCCGGTCTCCTATTTCTCGTGCAATAGCCAAACTTTGCTGGAGGTTTTCAATGGCCTTTGGGTAGTCCCCCTGGGAACTGTAAGCACTGCCGAGATAAGCCAGATAGTGAGCCTCACCTTGGCGATTTCCTATTGCTCGTGCAATGATTAAACTCTGCTGGTGAAACTCAATCGCCTTTGGGTAGTCCCCCAGGTAATTGTAAGCATTGCCCAGATTGTTCAGAGAGTTAGCCTCACCAAAGCGATCGCCTATTTCTCGTGCAATGCTTAAAGTTTGCTGGAGGTTTTCAATGGCCTTTGGGTAGTCCCCCAGGTAATTGTAAGCAATGCCAAGATTGCCCAGAGAGTTAGCCACACCTTGCCGGTCTCCTATTTCTCGTTTGATAGCCAAACTCTGCTGGTGCTTTTCAATGGCCTTTGGGTAGTCCCCTAGGGAATTGTAAACATTACCGAGATTGGCCAGAGAGTTAGCCACACCTTGCCAGTCTCCTATGTCTCGGTGAATAGCCAAACTCTGCTGGTGAAACTCAATCGCCTTTGGGTAGTTTCCCAGGTAATTGTAAGCATTGCCAAGATTGTTCAGAGATCCAGCCTCACCTTGCCGGTCTCCTATTTCTCGTTTGATAGCCAAACTTTGCTGGAAGTTTTCAATGGCCTTTTGGTAGTCACCCAGAAAATGGTAAGCAATACCGAGATTGCCCAGAGATCCAGCTTCATCTTGCCAGTCTCCTATTTCTCTTACAATAGCCAAACTCTGCTGGTGAAATTCAATGGCCTTTTTGTAGTCCCCCAGGTGTTGGTAAACATTGCCAAGATTGCCCAGAGAGTAAGCCTCACCTTTCCGGTCTCCTATTTCTCGATAAATAGTGAGTGCCCTCTGCCAAGACTGCAACGCTTCCCGAAATTGACTCACTTTAGACTGCTCCATACCTTTATCAAAAAGTCGGTCAGCTTCAGCTTCACGTCTTTCTGAAGTTTGAGCTAGTTCTGGAGAAAGGAATAGCGTTAAAATATTACCTAGCAACGGTGGTGAGAAACTAGCTAACAAAGCCAAAAGGATAATTAATCTAAGTCTTAGATATTTCATGGCCATTACACAAACAAGAAGGGAACAGGTAATAGGGGGATTTTTCTGTTCAAAATTCCCCCATTACCTCGTTAATTTTCAGCAGTACAACAATCAACTAAGGGCTTTGAGTCAATCTCTTCCAAACCCACCTGCTGCAACAACTCCATCCAGTCCTGATCGAGTGATTTATCCTGGGGATTAGCCAAACGCATTTCAGCGAGAGTAGTTAGGGCATCAAACCACAACCCTTGTTTGGCATAAACAGCAATACGCTTCCTTGGATTCTTGTCCTCTAACTGCTTTTCTAAATCAGAACTTATCGATACTCTTTCAACTCCACCATTAACGAAAGCATCATCTAATCGGTCTATTAATCGGCCAGTGGGATTGCAAATCACAGAGAAACGCCAACGATATAAATCTTCAGTAACAAGTTTTGAAACCGTTTCTGGTAGAGTTATTTTGACAATTCCCGGTGTATTTTTGAGCGTGAACGTTTCTTTGTAGACTTGATTATATTCCTTATCCCGCAGCAAAAATTCTGCTGGGATTTTCCTAGCCTGAGAATAGGAAACATAAAACCAAAAAGTAGGATTATCACTAGTAGTTAAGCCAAAATTAGTACCAGGAACCAAAGCAATAGCTGAACAATAGTCCCCACGAGTTCCTGCACCTTTACGTTGACCAGGCGCTCCTTTAGGAGGTAGAGTAAATTTTAATCCTTTGACCAAATTCGTGACTGGTTTAATTATCTCTAGCGCTGTCACTGGGTTAGGTTCCAAACTAAATAACCAAGTCAGACTCAGACCAATAATTATCTTTTGTAGACGCCATTTATTATGATTCATTGAATCTCTCCCAATAGTTGATATATCAAGTATGTCATCAAGCTATTTAATGAAGATGCAAACCTGAAACTTAGAAAGCAGCCATCTAAACCACCTGAAAGTTTGAGGCTGGAAAAAATTAACCTATTTATATAACAGTGTTAGTTTTGAAAATTATGCAAAATACTGGAATTACTTTTTTCAGCGTTGCTGTATTGAAGTCTGAATTGGCGATCGTTTGATTTTGCTAAAGCCCCCTAAATCCCCCAAATTTTGGTGACTTTTAGAGTTTTGTATCCCCCAAAATAGGTAGCTATCGAGGAAAATTATACCCAAAATAAGCAAATACATTTTGTCAATTACCCAAAACCGAGCAACTCATAGATACAGTCCTCTTGTAACCAACAATCATCCCTGTAGCCACAAAAGCCAAACCCGAAGGCACTAAAGGTATCCACCAACCTTGAATAAAGACAACAAAGCAAACACCAGATAAAACTACCAGATTGGCCATACCCACTCCCACCCAATGAAAGAGTCGTTTACAGACCAAAACCAAGAAACCCCCTAGACTGCCCCAAGCCCAAATCCACAAAAACTCTCCCCACTCGGACCATACCCACAAGGGTTGTTGTCCATCTTTCACCGCACTCAGAATCTGACTAACCATCTGAGCATGAATAAAGACACCACGCATCTCTATAGTCTGGTTTGAATTCCGAGTAAAAGGAGTGGAAAAATCATCTTGAACGCTAGGGGCAGTAA
>NZ_JAAHIE010000344.1:0-8172 GCF_010671945.1 Moorena sp. SIO4E2 | reverse complement strand
CATATCTCGATTTAATTCCATTACCGTTAGCGCCCAATCGGATCAGAAGTTACAACGGCGCATCCACAATGAACTAGTTCGCTTACAACAAAATTGACAATATGTCAAGCTTGTAGGGTGGGCAAAAGCGGTCAGCGGTCAGCGGTCAGCGGTCAGCGGTCAGCGGTCAGTAGTCAGTAGTCAGTGGTCAGCGGTCAGTAGTCAGTGGTCAGCGGTCAGCGGTCAGCGGTCAGCGGTCAGCGGTCAGCTTAAAATAAACCTCATTTGGGATAATTTAATAGTTCGAGATGTTACATAATTGAAAGTTTGGGGATTTACCAAAAAATTTGGGTTTAAAGCCCCGTCCTTATAGGAGACGAAACCTTAGAATTTTGAAGCCTTAATTAATAAGTTTTAACCCTTCTGCTCATAGCCTGCCCCCTTTAAAGGCTTCTTTATTCTTACGGTAACTTCTAGGGACGGCTTTTTTTGAAATTAAGACTTGACGGTTTGATCGCATCGTGTTAAGATAAAAAAAAATAATGTTATAGATAAACATGATCTTAAAATAAGTAGATGATGTAAAAAATAAGCTAAGATATCAGCTTATTGCATAATCAAATTCTTAGATTTGGATATCTACGAAAACATAAGATCAAGAAAAAGTTTATCTAACTTGTTAACTAGATTAGGTACGGTGGGGTTAGAAGTTACCGTATTCAGAGGGTCGCCTTTATAGTTAGTCGGCTATGAGTAAAAAGTTTTAACCTTTTTGATTAAGGCGACCCTCTGATAAGGTTTCGTTTCCGGCACACCGAAACCTGGGTCATAGACCAACTACGCTTGGGTCGAGGAGACCTCTATTTTTTCTGGCTCCGGCAAGGGTTTTACAAGTCACCTCGTAGAAGCAAGAATCCCCGTCCTTCCAGGGCGGGGAGTGTCAACCATCATAAGCATTCAGCTTTTGAATAAAATCAGCTAACCGCTGATAACTGACCGCTGATAACTGATAACTGATAACTGAATGCTGATAACTGAATGCTGATAATTGAATGCTGATAACTGATAACTGATAGCTGATAGCTTACCTTTGCTCACTTCACTTGGTATTTGTTTTAAACAGAAGTCTGAATTCAGCAATGGTAAATTGCCCATGCTCACCTTTACGAAACGCCTCAGAGCTAATCAGAATACTAAAGTCGGCTTTACCCTCTCCTTGACAGCCGAGGAGCGTACCCGAACTCGCCACCGCTTTGAAACAGCGGATGGTGAAAATTTGTATTTGCGTTTGCCTAGGGGCAGTGTCTTGCAGGATGGGGATTTACTGGAAGCTGAAGATACGAAGGTGATGATCCGAATTGCTGCTAAACCAGAACCGGTACTGACTGTCACTGCCAAAAAACCGGTGAATTTGCTGCGAGCTGCTTATCATTTGGGTAATCGCCATGTCCCTTTAGAAGTAACGGCTAGCTATTTAAGGTTATCTCCTGACCCAGTTTTGCAAGGGATGTTAGAGCAGTTGGGGGTAGAGGTACACCAGGAAGTGGTACCGTTTCAACCAGAAATCGGTGCCTATCGACATTGAGAAGTTTAAAGAGAACTGTTAAAAGAAAACTGTAAAAAAGAGGCACACCTAAGTGCGCCTCTTAATCAATCCTTCGGAACAGAAGCCCGATGGTTAGCCTCTTGCCACAGCTGATAGAGAAAAAACTCAACAGCATAGTTCATTGCTGTTACAAAAATTCCCTCTTCATCTTCTGGATCTGACGTTAGCCAGGTGCCTTGTAGGCTTACTTCAACATATTCCGCATCACAAATCGATAATGCGATCGCATCGGTTTTGTCTTGCTCCACAAACACCTCTAATTCCCTGAGGTGGGGCAAGTTAGCTGGTAGCAAAAATGACGCAGTGCTGGGTTCGATATAGAAACTTGCACCCGCACGGAGCGAGACAAGGGTTCGTTTTGTTACCCATTCTTCTAGGGATTGAGCCAAACGCTCTAGATAAAAGCTATTTTCGGTATAAATCAGTTTCAGCATTACCTGTAACTTCCTCCTCTAACCGATTGATTTGCTGTTGACGCCAAAACTGTTCCGCAAAAGCAATAGCTGGATGCATGGGTGCTTTGGGCTGTCTGGGTAATTTCATTCCCGCTTGGTGGGGAGTGCGGTTGCCTTTAAGGCTGTTACAACGCTCACATGCCGTAACGACGTTGTCCCAACTGTGTTTCCCGCCTTTTGACCGAGGCATGACATGGTCGAGGGTTAGCTTTTTGGTGCTGCCACAGTATTGGCACCGATGCTTGTCCCGTCTTAAGACCTCCCGCCGATTTACTGGAGGAACTCGCCAAGTTGGTTCAGTTTCGGTAACTATCAAGCGGATATGGGTTGGTACCAAGATCACCACACTAGGAGAACGGACTTTGTAGCCCTTACCACCAAAGAAATCGATTGGTTCAGCTTTCCCGGTAACCAACAGAGCAATCGCTCGTTTGATATTGACTCGATTAATGGGTAAGTAGTTTTTGGAAAAAACCACTACCGATTGCCTCAACACCTCAGTTGTGCTTGTCACGGATTGACTCCTCATAAACCAAACCCCCGCTTCTGTTTGTCAGGAGCGGGGGCGTTTAAGATTTTTTAGGGTAGGCTGATTGCTATGTCAGTACTGCTAGCGTTCGCCTATACCTCCCGCTGTGTCTATTTAGTTTCAGATTGATCTCTGGCCGACAATTGATTGGTTGTGAATCATGCCTTCTATACTCGACTGTTCCCTGTGCGATCGAGTCATATTTGCCCCTAAACAAAAGCTCCACCCATATTGCCCCGAATCCCGAACCGCCGAAGCAGTTGATATCTGAGCAATTGGTGGAGGAGGTTAAATGATGACTCATAGAAGATGAAATGTTTGAAGGCGAAATTTGTGAAAAACGATTTTCAAGCCGCTTTTTAAATACTACACTTGTATTACGGGAATGTCCAGATATTTGGAGGAAAAAATTAATGCCTACACTCACCCGTCAAAACTCAACAACTGATATGGAAGTTACCAGCATCCGTCTGGATCGACAGTTGAAAGATAAACTCAAAGAACTTTCTGGCACTCAGGGCTATCAAGCTCTGATTCGAGATATTCTCTGGAACTATGTCCAGCACAAGTCTGGTGATTATCGACCTCAATTTTGTAAGTCTGATATCAGAGCCACCATTCAAGCGATCGCTGAGCGCAAAGAGCGTTGTGTACTCACTGGCAAGTATATAGAACCCCAAGAGCCGATGTTATTAGGACTGACGATCAACGGAGAGATGCTTCCCCTCAGTATCGGTAGTCTGTCCGACTGTTAAGCGTTTGCCTCGATACAATTGAAGAGACATGCGATCGCATGTCTCTTCTGAGTCCTTAACTAGGCACTAACTAGGAACTTTTGTAGGTTGGTTAACGAGTTGGAACCTGTAAGGGTGGCACTTGCGGAAGCTCAAGTTTTGGTGCTTCTAGAACTGGTGGGGCTTCTGGTGTTGCTGGCATTTCTTCAGTGTCCATAGCTTCTGGGATTTCTTCAGTGTCCATAGCTTCTGGGGCTTCTGGGGTTTCTGGCATTTCTAGCGTTTTAGTAGCTACTTGGAGATATAAATCAGAACCCAGTGTTAGTGGTAAATCCTGTTCCGGATTAATGATCATAGGATTTTGCTGCTCCGGTTGTTGATTAGAATTACCACCAGTTAAGACACCAGTCAAAATATTAACCGCAGCACCTTCTAATGTTTGTTTCTCCGTATCATCAGGCTTAGCATCAGTAACCAGTTTCGAGGTGGCATTGATGGTGTTATAGGATAATTCACCAATTTTAAGTTTTTGAGCCACAAACTGAGTACCAAGAAACTGAGAACCACTATAACGCGGTACTAATTGACCCTCAATCTCGCTGTCTTTTGGAATTAAGACTATTCCTTGCTCATTTTTGATGTCCTCAGCCACTAACAGCGTCATATCAATAGTTTCACCACGCTCCACAGCCACCTTGTCTGATACTGTGTAGGCTACATCAATCACTGTACCTTTGGAAACTTGATATTCCTTAGTTTCTGGGAGTTCATCCTTACTAGTCATTGACTCAGTGGAATCAGTCCCCTCAGTTTTTTCAGTTGTCTGAGTTGATTCCATCAGGCTGTCGTCACCCACAGATTTAGTCTCTCCCGTCAGCTGAGCAATATATTGAGAGGCTGGATGTTGACTAGACAGGGGAGCTAATACCTCTTCATTCACTAAAGCTTGATGAATAAACGCTGCCACATCAGCACGGGTAGCAGGTTTACCAAAATCAAGATAGGTTACATTCGGGTAGTTGACGACCATAGCCTTTTGGGTAGCAGCCGCAACGCTATCTTTGGCATAGTCAGGGATTCGGGATAGGTCTTCATAGGAAGAGAGAGTGTTCTTTACTGAACTGCTAGAGTATAGACCCAAACCATTTAAACCCAAACCATTGGTCAATGACACCAATACTTGTCCCCGAGATAGTGGCGAAGATGGACGTAGTTGGCTGTTGGATTTATCCTGCTCAGTTAGGTTACGACTTACCCAATACTCAGCCGCTTCACGATCAAATGTTTTGGGCAAAGCTAAATTATTTTCGCTGAAAGCTTGGCTCACCATTGCAGAGAACTGAGCGTAAGTAACAGCTTGATCAGGTTTAAAGGTGCCATTGGCATATCCATTTACCAGGTTTTCTGCTGCCAACCCTTCAATGAACGGTTTTGCCCAATGACCTTGAATATCAATAAAGCTAGTTTGGTTTGGAACCGCAATTACCATCGGCGCAGTGACACCAGTAACTATTCCCAACAGCAACATGGCAGTGCTGGTGGAATTCCAAGTAGATGCACTAGACATAGAACACAACTCTCCTGATTAGATAACTCTTTCAGATAGCTCAACTCCTTGGTTATCAGAGTTGACAGCTTCCCAAACACCATCCCCAGACGCACAGGTGAAGTGAAAGTTCCCAAGTTTTAAAAAAAAAGATCACTATCGCTAACGGAGTCATATCAAGTGCAGTTAATCAGTTACAAAAGTCATTAATCGTAGGGTGGGCAGTGTCTAGCAACGCGCTTTGCAAACTTCTGAATCTGTCTGCTGCACTGCCCACCCTACATGAACTTACAAAAGGGAGTAGAGAACAGGGAATCGGGAATCGGGAATCGGGAACAGGGAATCGGGAAAAAATCCTGTGTATTTTATTAATAAGATTTGTAAATTTAGCCAGATTGGCGAGACAAATTTATGCTATGGGATTTTTATTTATAGTATTGATGGTTGGAGAACGTTTATGTTTTTAGAAAGTGTAATCCTGTTCTTTAAGCGCTTAGCTGCTGATAAAAATTTCCGTAGCCAGCTTGAAGATGCTGCAAGTCCAGAAGACTACCAAACTATGGTGCGAGATGCTGGCTATGATTTCACAGCAGAAGACTTGGAAACTACCACAGCTAAAATTCTCGATGAGAATAAGCTTAGAGATTTAGACGATAATTTCAAGAATCTCAGTGAAGAAGACCTAGAAGTACTTGTTGGTGGCGTGTTTAGAGGCTACTGTGGTTGGCCATGGGGACCTATACATCCGATTGAGCCACCCAAACATAAGCCACCTATTACGATTCAGCCCGTCTATGGAGTAGTCATCGAGCCTGGACCGAAACCTCCTCAAGCGATCGCATTGTATGGCGCTTCCATACCTCCTGATCAAATTGGTTACATTTCAAAAGACGCGAACACAGACAATATTTCATAGTCTACGGAGTCGGGAATCGGGAATCGGGTGTCGGGTGTCGGGTGTCGGGTGTCGGGTGTCGGGTGTCGGGTGTCGGGTGTCGGGTGTCGGGTGTCGGGTGTCGGGTGTCGGGGTAAGACGAAAATTTACTTTACCTCGTCAGTAAGATAAACGCTATAAAAATATTTCCTATCTCCCCATCTCCCCATCTCCCCATCTCCCTATCTCCCCATCTCCCCAAACTTCCCACACTCTTACCCCTCTTGCCTCTTGCCTCTTGCCTTTTGCCTTTTCCTGCAATTGGTCTGTTTACAACCGAGATACAAACGTGCTTAGTTATGACTTATCGCCGAATTAGTTATGCGGTTTGGGAAATTACTCTTAAATGCAACCTAGCTTGTCAGCACTGTGGTTCTCGTGCTGGTCATACACGGGAAAAAGAACTGTCTACAGCAGAAGCTCTGGATCTGGTCAGACAGATGGCCGAAGTTGGGATTACAGAAGTCACCTTAATTGGGGGTGAAGCCTTTTTACGTCCGGACTGGCTAGAGATTGCCAAAGCCATTACCGAGGCAGGAATGGTTTGTGGTATGACCACTGGTGGCTTTGGGATTAGTTTAGAGACAGCCCGCCGGATGAAAGAAGCTGGAATTCGGGTAGTTTCCGTTTCTGTGGATGGCTTAGAAGCAACCCACGACCGCCTACGGGGGAGAAAGGGTTCTTGGCAATGGGCATTTAAGACCATGAGTCATCTCAAAGAAGTCGGTATTCCTTTCGGCTGCAATACTCAAATCAATCGCCTCAGCGCACCAGAATTTCCCCAGATCTATCAGCTGCTTAGGGATGCAGGAATCTTCGCCTGGCAGATTCAGTTAACTGTACCCATGGGCAATGCTGCTGACAATTACGACATTCTGCTCCAACCCTATGAACTGCTGGATTTATATCCCATGATTGCTCGTGTAGTTGAGCGGGCTTATAGCGAAGGTGTGAAAGTACAGGCCGGAAATAATGTAGGCTATTACGGTCCTTACGAGCGACTACTGCGAGGGCGAGGAGATAGCAATCCCTGGACATTTTGGCAGGGATGTCAAGCTGGACTCTCTACCTTGGGTATTGAAGCCGATGGTGCTATCAAAGGTTGCCCGTCCTTACCGACTTCAGCTTACACCGGAGGTAATATTCGAGACCACTCCCTGGGGACAATCATTGAAGAAACTGAAGAATTGCGGTTTAATCTAGGAGCCGATACTCCCAAAGGGACATCCCATCTGTGGGGTTTCTGCAAGACTTGCGAATTTGCTGAACTATGTCGCGGTGGTTGCTCTTGGACCGCTCATGTGTTCTTTGACCGCAGAGGGAATAATCCTTACTGTCACCATCGGGCCTTAACCCAAGCATCTCAAGGAATTCGAGAGCGAGTTGTGCCTAAAGTAAAAGCCCAAGGACTTCCCTTTGATAACGGTGAATTTGAAATTATTGAAGAGCCAATAAACACTCCTTGGCCAAACAATGATCCCCTCCACTTTAGTGCTGATCGCATTCAATGGTCAGGGGATTTTTTACGGAGCAGGGAGCAGGGAGTCGGGAGTCGGGAGTCGGGAGTCGGGAGTCGGGAGTCGGGAGTCGGGAGTCGGGAGTCGGGAGTCGGGAGTCGGGAATAGGGAATAAATCCTGTGTACCTCATTACTATGAGAAACGCTATAGACTTGGCCGCAGTTGTCGGTAATATCTCAATTTAACTAAGCTCTTGCACTATAAAAAACAACTTAATATCTGAAATAATAACAATAAATTTCAGTACTGAAAGAATCAAATATTATTATTTTTATCTGTTCCATGTTCCCTGTTCCCTACTCACTTTTTAGTTCAATTCTATGTTAAATCTATAAAAAATCTATACCACTATGCAGGATCAAACTAACTCATTAGAACCATCCATTGATAACTCCCAGACTCCAGGAGAATCTCTTCCCACCTTGTTACCTCGAACAGCATGGACTAGTAATTTAGCTTATTGGAGAGTTCTTTTGAAAGCCAAGATTGCTTTAGATAAAATTGATAAATGTCAATAATCATAGCCATAAATTTGGTAATTTAATTTTAAAATATAGCGTTTTAAATACTTATTAGGTACACAGGATTTTTGGCGTTGCTGAATCAAGGAATGAATGCGCGATCATGTGGTTTTGTTAAAGCCCCCGTGGGTCCCCATCTTTAAAAAAGCGAAGCATCCGCTAATTCCCCCCAAGCGAGCAATCCCTCGCTTGGGGGGTTAGGGGGGCGGGGGACTTTGAGAGTTTTGTTCCCCCGCCGGTGCGCTTTCCGTTGGCGAATTAAATTCGCCACGGGTCGCACCGCAAAATTGGGGGGCTAGGGCGTGTTTTCAAAGTTTTCCGCAAGATTATGATCCCCCCCAGCCCCCCTT
>NZ_JAAHIE010000343.1:0-8182 GCF_010671945.1 Moorena sp. SIO4E2 | reverse complement strand
ATCAGAAAAGAGTACCAGCAGTCCGTCTCTGTTGACGCTGTGGTCACACCTTCCCAACACTTCTAGATGACCATCTGCCCAGATTCGACCTAAATCTTTAGTTTTGAACCAATTATTTTGGGTATCCTGAACAACCGGATTTCCTTTGTCATCAACATACCCTTCAAAACCCGATTCGTGCTGGCACCAGAGTTCGCCAACACCCTCCATTCCTTCAAAGGATTCACCGGATTCACCAGTTCCTTCTTCCACACGCATCTGCACTCCAGGCATGGGTTTTCCGACGGTTTGGGAGCGAACTTCACTCGGTTCTTGGAGACTGGCGGCTGCGATCGCTCCCATTTCCGTGCTGCCATACAATTTCACTAAGCAGCCCATGTGAGATTCATAGAGCGCAAAGGTATCTTCTCTCATGCGATCGCCCGCTGCCACAGTCAGTTTGTATTTCCTTGGAGACTTACGCCCTTTGAGTAACGTTTCACAGAAAGTTGGGGTCATGAAGGCTACATTAGGATTAAAGTCTCTTTCTCTCTGCAAGTACCTTAGTAGATTAGACTTTGGCTGCAAGTCAATAGATGCTCCAACTGCCACCCCAGGTAAGAAGGCTGCTCCCAAGCCGTACATATGGAAAATTGGAACAGGTATGGCGATGCGGTCGTTGCTTTCGAGTCCTAACCTATTAACACAGTTGAGGGCGTTCCCCATTAACTTGGCGTGGGAATGTACCGCTATTTTGGGTTTTCCTGTACTCCCTGATGTCCGCAAATAGAGTTTTGGACTGACATGATTAGCCTGATCGCCAGTGCCAATCCACCCTTCATTTTCCACCAGATGGCAAAACTGTTCCGGATGTCTCAAATCAACTGTGCTACCACTCTCAGTCACCACACGGTAACGGCAGAATTGCGGAAGGGGCGACTTACTAAGTTCAGTACCGCCAACTACCTTAGGCAGCAAAAAGACACTAGACTCCACTTCAAGCAAATATAGCAAGACTAGGGCATTGGGCAGGGAATTTTCACATTCGAGGGCAAGGCCATTTTCCTTGCTAATTCCCCACTTGCTAAAATGCTTCTGAATTCTGTCAAAAATCTCTGGAATTTCTTGGTAGGAGCAACTTAGAATTCCATCTGTCAGTAGGTGTGTTCGTGTATTAGCAGAACTCGTAACTTGATCAAAAATCTTCATGGTTCATCAATCTTAATATTATGCCAATATCCTCTGGTATTATACTTATCCTGTAACTGTAGGCACTTGCAAATATAAAACCTCATTCAAGTGGTTGAAGATGGGGCGTTGCTGATCCAATAACCAAATCACAAATCCCATAAGATTGTAACCGCAAAAGCCGTTGACTTAGTGTCTGCGCGGCTGAAAACCCCCTTGCCAATTCATAATCACTTATCTGTGGCTTTCAAGGAAGCTGAACACATAGGATAGAAAGCCGTGAACCCAGCCATTATTCAAGGCATTTTCTCGGTTGAAAACCCAAGCACTATTGTATTGCGATATGGGTAAAAAAAGTGAAAAAAAAAATTAAATATTTAGGGTGTTGACCAAATCATCTCTGATTGATAGTATTATTGACGGGGATATGATAATATTGATCCTGACCGCCTGACACAAGTCCTTCAAAGCCTTGCTTTGTCTGTGTTCTGCTATTCACAGCTCAAAGCTCGTTTTTGGCGAATTCGATAAATGTGTCAGGCCATCAGGGATAAAAGTCTACTGGATTCACCATTTTTTTTGGCCTTAACCATGTCTGAAACAATAGTTAATCAACTCAAAGAAATTATTGCTGAAGAGCTGGATGTCAATATCAAGTTAGAAGACATTGACGAAAATTTATCTTTATTTGAGGATGGTCTGGAATTCGACTCCATTGCTACCGTTGAACTAATTTCTTTAATCGAGAAACATTTCGAAGTGGAGTTTTCTGACTCGGAACTGAACCCTGAATATTTTAGTAATCTCAAAGTTTTGGCAGATTTTATCTCAACTAAAATGGTATCTTCAAAAAAGGAAGCCGTATCGGTTATTAATAGTTAATTATTAATCGTAAGTCGTCGAAAAAAAAATCCTCAATTAAGGAAAAAATCAAACTTATGGTCGCTACTGCTCAACGTACAAAGCTAGAACCCAAGAGGCTTCCCTTAATTCCCAACTATCCATCTTTTCGCCATTGGAAAAAAGCAGCTCTGGAAGAAAAATTATCAGAAAAGCCTCTGTCCATATACTTGCATATTCCCTTCTGCACCCAAAGATGTTCTTTCTGCTACTACAAAACCTTAGACTTGAAAGAATACAAACCCGAAGTAGAAGGATATATAGATGCCCTTTGTCGAGAGATCGAAATGGTTAGCGATCGCTTCGATCTAGGAAACAGACCAATTCATGCAGTGTATTTTGGTGGCGGAACTCCGTCCTTGTTAGTGGAGCATCAATTTGAGAAAATAGTAGAGGCACTCCACAAAAACTTCAAGCATTTTGAGAGCAAAAAGCAATTTTCTCTGGAAGCCGAACCTCTAACGGTTTCTCGCTCAAAAATGGAAACCCTCGCTCAGTTAGGAGTAACTCGTCTGAGCATGGGCGTGCAATCGTTTGACAGCGATATTATTAAGCTGAGCGGACGGGGACACGATGAAAAACAGGCTTATAGGGCGATAGACATTGCCCAGGAAGCAGGTCAGGGAAAATGGACGATTAATATCGATTTGTTGAGCGGCTTGGCAGGAGAGACAGAAGAAACTTGGGCTAAAAGTGTCGAATGCGCTCTGGATACGGGGGTAGAAAGTATCACCGTTTATAAAATGGAAGCTTTTGCCAACACAGAAGTCTTTAAGCTCGGGGTTAGACAAGAGACGGTGAATTTACCCTCCGAGGAGCAAGAGCTGCAATTTATGCGATATGCCATGGAGCGGTTTGAAAAAGCTAACTACCTACCCTGGAGCTTTTTCACCTATACCAAAGATGGCTGCGACGAAAGTAAGTACACCACCAGTATTTGGCGGGGGATAGATTTTTATGGCTTTGGCGTATCGGCCTTTGGCTGTCTAGATGGTGCCCTGTTGCAAAATACCAGCGACTTAGACAAATATGCCACTATTGTTGAGGGGGACCAACTGCCATTGACTCGGGGCTACCGTTTCACCAGTTTGGATCGGATGGTTCGAGAGGTTTTGTTGGGCATGAAGCTATTGCGTCTAGATTTGAAGGGATTTAAAAACCGCTACGGCTTAAAATTGGAAAAACTCTGTGCTTCAACTTTGAGAGAACTGGAAGCAGAAGATTTTGTGAGAGTATCTAACGACGCGATCGAGCTGACATCAAAAGGTATTCTTTATGGAGACTACGTCGGACATACTCTATCTGAGTCTCTCAAGGAAATATCTCGATAAGGGACTTATCGAATAAAGCCTATGGAATCCTGTGATTGTGAGGTCTTGACCCCCCAAGAGATTGGCAATTGGACTGCTGAAATCCTTGCTGATGCACAAAGCTCTCCTATATCTCCGGAGGAGCTGCTGCAACTAAGTCACAAACTTAAAGAATTTAGCTGCCGATGGGAACAGGCATTTTCTCGATTTGGAGAGTACAGCTCTGGGGAGTTAACTTACCGAGATTTAATTCTGGATTTTAAGGAACAAATCGCCTCTAAAGCGAATAAGTGGCTCCCCCAATCGGGGAAGGGCAAAAAGGCCATCGAAGTTATCAGTTCGATGTTGTCAACCTCGAACCCTCCTGTCACTAAAAGGATTACCAAAGGCTCGTTGGCATTGGCGAGGAAAAAGCTTAAAGCTCAGTCCAAGCTTCATGGGGAGGCTCGCTATCAAGTTGTAGACAATCTAGAACTTCAGAAAGGTTTTCAGCAGCTGGTAAGTATGCCGAAACATGCCCAGATTCTGGAGTTCTTCCGTTCGTCCTCAACCCTAGCTGAAGTAGGCCATAGCCTGCCTCCAGAATTGGAAATAACAGAAGGGGAGCTAGTAACTATAACGCAGCAGTTGCTGGAACTCAAAGTACTTGAGGAGAATTTCCCATCTCCGGAATTTGAGAAGCCCCTTTTTATTGTCTGTGCTCCAAGGGCAGGCAGTACTCTGTTGTTTGAAACCTTATCCCAGTTTCCCGAGTTGTGGACAATTGCCTCCGAAAGCCACGAGACTATTGAAGGGATACCAGAACTTCATCCTTCAACCCGAAATTTTAGTTCTAATCGACTAATTGAGGCGGATGCCCTTCCTGACATTTGTTCAACTCTACGAGAGCGCTTTGCTAGGCAGTTGCTCGATCGCGACAGACGAGCTTACCTTGAACTTCCAGTTAACCAGCGCCCTAGAATGGTGCGATTTCTGGAGAAAACTCCTAAGAATGCCCTACGCATTCCTTTCCTCAAAGCCGTATTTCCCGGAGCGCTCTTTATCTATCTGTATCGAGATCCCCAAGACAATATCAGTAGCATCATGGAAGGCTGGCGATCGCGACGCTTTGTTGCCTATAAAAATCTTCCTGGCTGGCCTTTTAGGGAGTGGTCTTTCCTTTTAACCCCAGGATGGCTATCCCTAAAAAACTGTAGCCTAGCAGAAATTGCCGCTTATCAGTGGAATATAGCTAATACCTATATTTGGGAAGACCTCCAAGCTTTACCTGCCTCTTCTTGGTGTCTAGTGCGCTATTGGGATTTAGTTCGGGAGCCAGCCAAAACTATAAAAGCAATTAGCGAATTTGCTGGATTGACTTGGGATAGCAAGATCGAGCAAGTGGTTTCCCAATCCCTGCCCATTTCTCGCTTAACCTTGTCTGCACCATCTCCCGATAAATGGCGTAAAAATGAAAGGGAAATTGCCAAAGTATTACCTGTATCATTTGATTTGGGATATGAAGATAAGGATAAACTCTCTAGGGAACAGTAGGAAACAAAGGGTGCATTTCACTTTTGTAAATGTTGGTAGGGTGCGTTAGGGACGGGCGAGCCCTTATTTCCTCGGTAGCAAGTGTTAGGACAATCCGTCCCGTAACGCACCACCCAAACGGCAAAAATGAGATGCACCCGAAACAACAAACAGAATAAAACAGCGATGATATTATCATACAGTCACAAGTTTATTTTTTTTCATATCAGTAAAGTAGCTGGTTTAAGTATTAGAGAAGCCCTCAAAGACTATGTTCGTGAACCAGAAAAATTTAAGATAGCTCGTCCTCCTAAGAATTTAGGTTACAAACCCAACCTCTTTTACGAAATGTGGCAGTCTTCTCTTTTACACGCAAAAGCAAGGGATGCTAAGAAAGAACTAGATGAGGAAGTATTTAACAGCTTCTATAAGTTTGCTTTTGTTAGAAATCCCTGGGACTGGCAAGTATCCTATTATCACTTTATCCTCAAAGAAACAACCCATATCAGACATAAACTGGTTAAGTCAATGGGAAGTTTCGAGGAATATCTAGAGTGGGTAATCAAAACCAAAAATCCCTTCGCCAAGGGAACAACCAAGTTGCAAAAGGATGTTATTACTGACGCTGATGGCAAGCTAATAGTTGATTTTGTTGGTAGGTATGAAACTTTAGCTCAAGACTTCGACTATATTTGTAAAGTTCTCAGCATTGATGCCTCTCTGCCTCACTTAAACAAAACAATTCATAGAGACTATCGGTCATATTACAATGAAAAAACCAAAAAACTAGTAGGAGAATACTGCCAGGAAGATATTGATTTGTTTGGCTACACCTTTGATGGCTACTATTCTGAAAGTCAACAAGGAGATACTCTCCAAAAAACAATCTCTAAAAAAAATATATTTGTAAATAATTAAACGCGCACTTTGATTTGATTAGTGTTGTGTATAGCTTCAATAATTTATAAATAGCGATCGCTTAAAACTATATATAGTTAAACCTATAGCAAATATCTATATAGTCATGTCACAAAAGGTTAATGATTCAAGCCAGCCAGCCAAAAAAACTTCAGGCTTCTGGAAATCTATTAGAACTAATATCAAGTCAAAAAATCAAGCTTTTTCAATTAAACCAATTGGGCGAAATGGCAAGTTACCCCTTTCCTTTGGCCAACAACGACTGTGGTTAATCGAGCAGTTGCAGCCAGGAAACCCCGTCCATAACCTACGGGCAGCTTTTCGTCTCCAGGGAGCGCTTGATCTAGCTTTTCTAGAGAAAAGTATAGGGGAAATTGTCCGACGACACGAAATCCTACGCACTACATTTCCTACGGTTAATGGACAGCCAATCCAGGTTATTTCCCCAGAGAGAGCTATAGAGTTGCCACTAATAGACCTGGAAGGATTGCCAACACAACAACAGGAAGAAGAAGTCTACCGACTGTCTAAGGAAGTAGCCCAGCAACCCTTCGACTTAGCAGAAGGACCATTAATACGGCTTAAATTGCTGCGTCTTGCTGAGAAGGAACATGTACTCCTGCGTACAATCCACCATATTATCAACGATATCTGGTCTGATACTGTATTTATACGGGAGTTAGCAAAACTCTACGAAGCCTTCTGCGCAGGCAAACCCTCACCACTTCCGGAACTGCCCATCCAGTATGTAGACTTTGCCCAATGCCAACGGCAATGGCTACAAGGGGAGGTGATGCAGTCTCAGCTTGACTACTGGAAGCAACAGCTACAGGGCAAGATTACCCTCCTCAATTTACCTACTGACTACTCGCCTCCAACTGTACCCAACTATCGTGGGGCAGCTCAATTTCTGGTACTATCCAAAGACCTAACGGAAGCGCTCAAAGCCCTTCAATATAACGAAGGAGTTTCTCTGTTTGTCATTTTGCTAGCGGCGTTTAAGACTTTGCTCTACCAATATTCAGGGCAAGAAGATCTGATCCTGTGTTCGCCCGTAGCTGGTCGCCAACAAATGGAAACTAAAAAGCTAATCGGCTACTTCAGTAATCTAGTTCTTCTACGTACTGACCTAGGGAAAAACCCCAGTTTTCGAGAATTGGTGAGTCGAGTAAGTAAAGTGACCCTAGGGGCAACCGAACACCAGTATTTGCCTTTTCAGCAGCTAGTAGAGTCGGTGGGAGTACCTAGTACAATCCTTTCTAGAACCATGTTTGCCCTACAAAATGTTCCTAGTAAGCCCCAAGAAATGGCAGGGATTAGGGTAAGTCTTGTGGAGATGGAAGAGGGGATAGCTAACTTCGATCTGTCCCTATCCATGAAGGAGAAAGGCGAACAACTAATCGGAATACTGCGCTACAAAACGGATTTGTTTAAAGAGTCTACAATTAAGCAGATGCTGGACAACTTCCAGACCCTCCTAGAAGAGTTGGTGGCCAATCGGGACCTACATCTAGCTAGTTTACCTCTGTATAACAAACCCGATCCCAAACCTGCACCTGAACTAAACCCGAGGCAATCAGCTTCTTTTGTGCCCCCCCAGACACCACTTCAAGAGTTGCTGGCCAACATCTACGCATCTGTCTTGGAAATCAAACAGGTAGGAATCCACGACAACTTTTTCGAGCTAGGGGGACATTCCCTACGAGCTACTCAATTAATTTCCAGATTGCGAGAAACCTTCGCGGTAGAAATCCCCCTAAGCATTATCCTTGAAGCTCCCACAGTAGCAGAGCTAGAGGGACAACTCAACAGAATTCGTGAAACTTCTGAGCAACTCCCCATAGTCCCAGCGATCGCGACCGTATCTCGCCAGCAAGATTTGCCCTTAAGTTTTGCCCAACAGAGATTGTGGTTTCTGAACCAACTACTTGAAGGGGATCTGTCTGCCTACAATAGTCCGATGGTTTGGCAGCTAAATGGGGAACTGAACATAGATGCCCTCTGTGGAGCCTTCAGAGAAATAATCAATCGCCACGAAGTCTTGCGTACTTACTTTAAGTCAGGGGGAGGAATACCAAGACAAGTGATCGAGCCTGAATGTCAACTGGCTTTGCCGGTAATCGACTTAGGGAAATTATCAGAATCAGAACAATCCCAGCAAGTGCAACAGTTGGCAGCAGAGTCTGCAAATCAACCATTTGATTTAGAACAAGCACCTTTAGTGCGGGCAAGTATCTTGCAGCTGTCGGAGCAGAAGCATATTCTGCTGTTGAACGTCCATCATATCGCCTTTGATGGCTGGTCGAGGGGAATTTTCCTCAAGGAGTTGTCCAGAATTTATACAGCGTTAAGTTTGGGTCAACCGTCACCTTTAG
>NZ_JAAHIE010000342.1:0-8184 GCF_010671945.1 Moorena sp. SIO4E2 | reverse complement strand
TCAACCCGACAGCAACTTGGGATCAGGAATAAAAGTCCCCAGCTAAAATTTTCCTTGGAGACATCTTAATGCTGCGACTCGAACAAATTAGTAAAGTATACCCCACTGG
Organism: Moorena sp. SIO4E2; assembly: GCF_010671945.1. NCBI lineage: Bacteria > Bacillati > Cyanobacteriota > Cyanophyceae > Coleofasciculales > Coleofasciculaceae > Moorena > Moorena sp. SIO4E2. The sequence continues at coordinate 8,075 of NZ_JAAHIE010000342.1, read as the reverse complement.
CGAAGTTCTAAAGGATGTCAACTGGGAAGTTAAACCAGGCGATCGCATTGGCTTAGTTGGCGTCAATGGTGCCGGGAAATCTACCCAACTGAAAATTATTGCTGGAGAGATGGAACCCACCAGCGGCGTTGTTATCCGTCCTGCCAGTCTTCATATCGCTTACCTCACCCAAGAATTTGAAGTAGACCCAACCCGCACGGTCTCAGCAGAATTCTGGACGGTATTTAAGGAAGCTAACCACGTACACTCCGAAATGCTACAAGTCCAAAACGCCATGGAAATGGCTGATGAAGCAGAATTGGAAGGGCTGATTAGAAAACTAGATAGGTTGCAGCGCCAATTTGAAGCCCTCGATGGTTATGGCTTACAAGCAAAAATTGACAAGATCTTGCCGGAGATGGGATTTGAGCCAGAGGATAGCGATCGCTTAGTGAGTGCTTTCAGTGGTGGCTGGCAAATGCGCATGAGTTTAGGCAAAATCCTGCTCCAGAAGCCAGACGTCCTACTAATGGACGAGCCGACTAACCATCTTGACTTGGAAACCATCGAATGGTTAGAAAAGTATCTCAAGGGTCTGAAGACCCCAATGGTAATAGTATCTCACGACCGGGAGTTTCTTGACCGCCTCTGTACCCAAATTGTAGAAACCGAACGGGGTGTCTCGACTACCTACCTAGGCAATTACTCAGCTTATCTCCAGCAGAAAGCCGAGATGCAGGCAGCTCAACTGAGTAGCTACGAGCGTCAACAAAAGGAAATAGAAAAGCAGCAAGCCTTTATTGAGCGTTTCCGTGCTAGTGCAACCCGGTCTACCCAAGCCAAAAGCCGAGAGAAACAATTAGAAAAAACTGAACGGATAGAAGCCCCAACTGCTAATCTCAAAACTCTCAAATTCCAATTCCCTCCTGCCCCTCGTAGTGGTTTTGAGGTAGTCAAAATCAAGGATTTAGTCCATGACTATGATGACAAGATTTTATTTCTGGGAGCAGACTTGTTGATTGAACGGGGCGATCGCATTGCCTTCATCGGTCCCAATGGTTGCGGTAAATCCACCTTACTCCGGATGATCATGGGAATGGAAAAGCCAACAGAAGGGATAGTAGGACTGGGCAAACACAATGTGATTCCTGGTTACTTTGAGCAGAATCAAGCAGAAGCCCTAGAATTGAGCAAAACGGTCATGGAAACCATCCATGATGAAGTCCCAGACTGGAAAAATCAGGAAGTGCGTACCCTATTGGGACGGTTTCTGTTTACTGGGGACACGGTATATAAAAAGGTTGAGTCCCTTAGTGGAGGCGAAAAAGCCCGCCTGGCCTTAGCCAAAATGCTCCTTTGTCCTGCTAATTTACTAATTCTGGATGAGCCGACTAATCACCTGGATATCCCAGCCAAAGAAATGTTGGAGGAAGCACTCGGTACCTATGATGGTACAGTAATTATTGTTTCCCACGACCGCTATTTTATCTCGAAAGTGGCCAAAAAAATAGTGGAAATCCGGGATGGCGAATTCTGTACCTATCTGGGAGATTACCACTACTATCTTGAAAAGATTGCCCAGGAAAAAGAAGAAGCTCGGTTAAAAGCGATCGCTGCGGCCAAAGCGGCTAAAAAAGCGGCAAATGCTAGCAAAAAGACTAAAAAGACCAAAAAGAAAGCTGCTGCTAAACAAAAGTAACAACAAAAGTAACATATAGCAGTTTTCAATACCCAATTGAGAACTGCTATATTACCTATTACCGATTAAAATTACCGATTAAAAGCTTATTGCTTAAGTGCTGAGGAGTCAACTATATTGCTGGTTAATCTCTGCAATACCTGATCAATATCGTTCAAATCACCGACAATCCGCCGGACAGGCTCGGGCCATACTCTGAGTAGTGTCGGTGTAGCTGAGATCTGATCACTTTCTGCGAGTTCTGGGTGCTTGAAAACATCAATAATTTTTAGGGTATAGGGATGACCTAAATGATTCTCTAACAACTGGTATAGACTCTTGAGAGTATACTCAGTTTCTGTACTATGTCCGCAAACGAACAAACGCAGGACATAGCTATGGGTAGGTTGTGCCTGGGAGTGAGACACATCAGGCAGGGACATCCTGGATAAAGAATCAGGTTTGGTGACATCGGTGACAGTCAGTGAGTCTGTACTATCAGTGGCAGACTTAGATAAACCCGGCAGCTTTTCAATAGCTCTCAAATGCTGCTGAGGTGACCATCTCCCAGAGTTTTGATTAGTAACCCTTTCTGGCAAAACCTCTTCTGTATCGTAGTAGGATAATGGCTCTGGGCGGTCAATGCGCAGGATCAAGTCGTGGTTTTCCCAAAGTTGGGGAAACTGATTGCGATAAGTTTCTAGCACCGCCGGGTCACAGGACTCTTCCTCCCAAGGGGCTACTTGCCAAATCAGGTTGTCAGTGCCAAATACGGCATTTAACAATGCCTGATGATGTTGCACCAACCAATGAATTTCTGCTGACATGCGCAACTGATTGGTTTGAGGGTCAATCCACCGATCAATGGTAGCAGTATATCCGGGGACTAAAAAATGAGGTGGCTCTGGTAACCCCAGTATTTCCTGTAAACTCGCACACAGATGCAGGTGCCAGTGACTCTGCTTATTAAAGTCAATGCTATACACTAGATCTTCCCCTGGTGTAAATATAGCAATACCTTTAAACAGTTGGGGCGAGGGGGTTTCATCCAGCATATGCTAGTACTATGTCAATTTAGTTTTGATGGTCAAGGTGTTACGGTAATGGTGTGATATCATGTCCGTTTGAATACTTACACTTTGGTAAATCGAAGGCAGAGGGCAGAAGGCAGCTTTGCTGAAGGAAAGGAGTAAGGTTTGAAGGGAGAAGGTTTTTCATCACTAATTATCCGGACATGATATTAGGGGTTAGGTTTTAGGGGTTAAGTCAGTATCCCTAATTCCTAATCCCTATACAAGCCTGCCTAATCCCTAAATCCGACCGCGCAACATCATTGCAATCTCGTTGGGAGTGGGTGACTTTTCCAAGGCAGTTTCCTCAGTAATACGCCCCTCTTGGTAAAGAGCGAACAAGGATTTATTTACGGTAACCATACCGTCAAATTCACTGTCCGCCATCAGTTGTTCAATTTCTTCGTATTTGCCCTTGAGGATGTAATCCTTAATGGATTCAGTATTAATCAGGATGTCATGAAAAGCAGCACGCTTGCCATCGGTAGTACGGCACAACCCTTGGGAAATGACTCCTACTAGGGCTTCTGATATGGACACCCGCATGGGAGCCTGTTCTTCTGGATTGTAGAGATTGAGAATCCGCTCAATGGTTTTCACGGCACTGTTGGTATGCAAAGTACCCATGACCAAGTGACCAGTTTGAGCAGCTTTCAGAGCTGTATTGACTGTTTCTCGATCTCGCATTTCCCCAATCAGAATCACATCGGGGTCTTCCCGCAAAGCGGCTTTCAACGCCCGGTCAAATTTACGGGTATGCATTCCTACTTCCCGCTGTTTAACCAGAGATTTTCGACTTTGGTGGATAAATTCAATGGGGTCTTCAATGGTAATTATATGCCGCGCCATCTCTTTGTTCATATAGTCTATCATTGCGGCCATGCTGGTAGATTTTCCGGAACCTGTGGGACCGGTGACCAAAATGAGACCTTTATGGTAATGACAGACATCTTTCAGGATTGGTGGCAACCGCAACTGCTCAAGGGTCAATATCTTCAGGGGAATAATCCGCAAGACCATGGCAGGACCAAGAAGGCTATCGAAGACATTAATCCTTACCCGACTAAACTCGTACTGAGTTGCCCCATCAAATTCCAACTCTTCTCTAAAGCGCCGGATTTCTTCATCAGTCATTACTTCCTTGAGCCAACAGTTAAATGTTGCGTGATCGGTGAGTGGATATTCGGTTGGCTCCATTTCACCGCGACTCCGGAAACGGGGAGTTTCACCAACACCTAGATGAATATCAGACACTCCTTTCTCAAAGGCCTCACGGACAATGCTTTCTAAGCTTGACTGTCCAGGAGGCAGACCGATGCTACGGGGTGTCTGCTGGTGCTGATTGGCGGATGGTTTTGCTTGGACGTTAGTGGCTGAATTCTGAGCTGCTGTGGCCACAGGCCGAGGGCGTGAGGCTACTGCGGCACCGGCTTGACTGCTTCTTGGAGCCATGGCTCTTGGTTGTGCAGGTCTCGATTGATTGGCTTGAGCAGATACTGGTCTAGACGCTATATTCGAAGGCGGTGGTGCTGGTGCAATCCGGGGTGAACGCTGTGGGTCTGTCATCTTTCAACTACCAACTACAGTTGGGCTACGAGAATTTATTTTACAAACTCTTACATTAAGTTTTCCCAACAGTTAGGGTTGAGTATAACTTATAACAGTTCTACCTTAGGTAAGGGATTTTCGTCCTGGGTTAATGGGAGTCGGGAGTCGGGAGCGGTGCGACCCGTGGCGAATTTAATTACGGGTCAAGCGCACCGAGGGAGTCGGGAGTCGGGGTAAGAAAATTGAGTGTACCTGATAAGTATGAGAAACGCTATAGACCAATTTCATTTCTTCGAGCTATAAATGGTGAGGAGGTGATGTGTTTATAGGACTATGTATGTTTTGAAATTCGTCAGCTGTCACCATCTAATTGTTTGTTATTGTTTGTGATTGTTTCTTTTTGAGTAAGCAGGAAAAGCTCTAAAACCCTCTCCCCTGCTCAAGACCAGATTTAAGATCACCTTGAGGGCGGGGCGCAAGCCGTCAGGGCGCAAGCAAAGGGCCCCATTGATTCAAAGCACCCCTAAGATTAGGGTTGAGCAAGGGACGGGGGGGAAAGTCCTAATCACAAATACCTAATATGAGTAATTATCCTTAATTATCAGTAATTATGCTTAATATTAGAAAACTATTCAATTTGGATAAAAAATATTAAGCAAAGTATAATAAATGTTAAGCAAATCGGAGTCAACCCCTCACCCATCCTGATCCGATTCGGTGACCCTAGTTCCCTTTCTTGTTCTTGCGACTCTATAACTTATCTCTATAACTGATTCGGTCTATATAACTCTAACTATAACCCTATAACTGATTGGGTCTATATCTTCGGTCCATGTATCAGCGATCAAAAATTGCTTCATCTGTCTAATGGTAGATTATGGGTCTGTCTTAAGATAACCAATAATTTCCGGCTTTTAACGATTGTAACAATTTTGATACATAGGTCGGACGAGTTGACTGTAAACTTTTTTGACAAAAGGTTCATCTTCATCAAAATTTTACCTATACTGAAACTCACCTAGAAAATTTCCAATCAAAGAATTTACTCAAAGACAGACCCTGTCAATGAATGACAGACACTGTCAATTCATTTTTTTAATGATTACTGGAGAAAACACCATGGCATTAACCACAAGTCAAAGCTTGACACAAACTGATTCATTAGCAGTGGTCAAAAGCTTTTTAATTTGGGCATTTACCTTGGCAGTTTGCTTACTGGTTGTCGGTTTTCCGTTGATTGTATTGATGGTGACCACCGGCGCTCTGTTAGCGATCGCTCTACAATCGATTCTGCCGGTTAGTGCTGTATTACTAGTAGCAGGTAGTATGATTGGAGTAAATGTTTTAGCAGTGATATTAGGTGCAGGAGTCTTAACCTTTAAGGGGGTTCATCCTCAGGAAGTTCGTTGGTTAAATTGGCTACATGGCGAGCCTGATCTGATCCAGACTCCCGTTTATGCGGCTTGCCCCCTCACCTGTAACATTATCAGGTAACATGATCAGATAGTCACATAGAAGGTTTGTGAGCTGACCCAAGTCTCGGAATGTTAATAATTGATGACCTTCTAGGATCTCAAAAAAGGTTAGTAAACAGCTAGAGAAAATGTCGCAGAGTCTACCAAAAACTCTTATTATTTGTTAGACTTAAATTAGGGTAACACCGACAGGGATTATTATGTAACTTAAATTAAAGCCGAAAACCAAGGTAGAATAGTTGCGCTGTAATCCCGGTGGAACGAACTTTTTTGACATTTTTATGGCGCTCGTGGGATATTCCTGAGGGCTTTGGGAGATACCCCCTGGATGCGATTGGATCTTGCCTTGGCGGGCTTTGGTCTATATTGGTAGACTTTGGTAGCTAAAAAGTATCGGTCAGCACCCTGCCCGTTCATAGACGGGGCTTCCAAACATTCCACGATTTTTTTGAAAAATAAAGCCAAGCTTTGGTAAGTTGATTGGTTTTTCAGCAATTTTCCCGGTCTTGACCGGGTTTTTTGATGAGAACATTCAAGAGTATCCTACGAAGGTTTAAGGTTGCAGGTTGAAGGTTGCAGGTTGCAGGTTGCAGGTTGCAGGTTGAAGGTTGAAGGTTGGTTGACGGTTGCAGGTTGAAGGTTGAAGGTTGGTTGACGGTTGCAGGTTTAAGGTTGCAGGTTGAAGGTTGCAGGTTGCAGGTTGCAGGTTGCAGGTTGAAGGTTGAAGGTTGGTTGACGGTTGCAGGTTGAAGGTTGAAGGTTGGTTGACGGTTGCAGGTTGCAGGTTGAAGGTTGGTTGACGGTTGCAGGTTGCAGGTTGCAGGTTGTTCGCCTTTGGCGTTCGGTGTAGGGTAGGTTGTTCCCGTAGCGTGGCCGAAAGGCCAAGGTTGGTTAACGGTTGCAGGTTGCAGGTTGTTCGCCTTTGGCGTTCGGTGTAGGGTAGGTTGCAGGTTGAAGGTTGGTTGAAGGTTGGGTGAAGGTTGGGTGAAGGTTGGGTGAAGGTTGCAGGTTGAAGGTTAGTCGAAGGTTGGTCAAAGGTTGGTCAAAGGTTAACGGTTGCTTCGCTACCAATTACCCATCTCCTCATCTCCTCATCTGGCCAGATGGCCAGATGGCCAGATGGCCAGATGGGGGAGATTTTTATTGGGTGCATCTCATATTTGTAAAAAAGATCGGAAGTGTGGGAAGTGTGGGGCCCGGGCGCGGGGAGTGTGAGGAGTGTGGGAATTTTCGCCCGAATTTTTGCCTAATTGCAAAAGTGATGCAGCTTCGGAACAGGGGAGGCAGCGCCGCCAAAGGGGGTTCCCCCCACTCGCGCTTTGCCGTGGTTTCCCCCACTCGCGCTTTGCATCAAGACACTGAGATGCACCCTTTTTATTAAGGGTAATTATCCCGACATAATATAACAATCAATTTCAGTACTTAAAAAATCAAATATTATCACTGTTCCCTGTTTCCTCCCTTGATAAGTAAATTTTTAACTTGGGGCAATCACTAAGTTTATACTGCCATGATCCAGATTTAAGCTACTAGCTAAAAAAACTACCATTCTAATCGTTATATTTTAAATAATTATTAACTTTTATGTAAATTACCTTGATTTTTTTGATTTTATTGTTGACAAGAATAGTAGCCATTGGTTATACTATAATCATTGGAAAAAGAGCCGCGATCATCGGCCACCAACCTGGAAGCGCGGCTCTCCCCCCCAAGTTAAATGGAGGTAACTCTATCATGCCAAAAAAACGATTCGTTTATCATCCCATCGATTATCACGAAGCTTTCGCATAGCGTGTGCGTAGCACAATGGAGCGCCTGGAACAGCTTGCACAACAGAGGGAGTTAAAGGGCGAGTATTCCTATCCCTATCCCATTACCGAGCGCGAGCAAATCTTGATCCGACTTTACAGTTACTCCGAATTGGGTATGACACCGCAACGGTTTTACAATAAGTGGGACTTGAGTCGGGAAGATATGGCTTTAATCTGCTCTTGTTCCGTTCACACCGTTAACGGCTGGTTTAACACCAGTCGTCGCTGTTACCCTCCCACTCCTGGTCACTTGCGCCATCTGGCCATTATGGATCTCTTGTTGGAGGATTTCGAGACAATTCCTAAACCGTTATTGGAGCGATTGTTGTCGAAGGGTCTTGAAGGCAGAATGTAGAATTAAGAATGTAGAATTAAGAATGTAGAAGGTAGAATGTAGAATTAAGAATGTAGAATTAAGAATGTAGAATTAAGAATGTAGAATTAAGAATGTAGAATTAAACACCTACACAGAATTAATTACCTACTCTCAATTTCTGTAATCCTGACATTGTAA
>NZ_JAAHIE010000341.1:0-8203 GCF_010671945.1 Moorena sp. SIO4E2 | reverse complement strand
AGCTATCAGCTATCAGCTATCAGCTATCAGCTATCAGCTATCAGCTATCAGCTATCAGCTATCAGCTATCAGCTATCAGCTATCAGCTATCAGCTATCAGCTATCAGCTATCAGCTATCAGCTATCAGCGATTAGCGCTATGGGCACGCTACTTTACGAACAGCTTTTGAATACAATAAGCTGACCACTGACGGCTGACGGCTGAATGCTTACGACCCCAGTTTGACAGAAACGTTATATATTTATTTTTGTACTAAGTCACGAATCATGATATAATACCGCGCCCTTAAACTGTGATCACGGAATTGTTTTAGGGACTTGCGTGTAAATAAAATAGCGATTAAAGTAGGTAGAGAAAAGTAATATAATTTACAATTATAAAAAAAACCAAACTGTTTTTGCGTAAGTATTCAGCTATCAGCCGTCAGCCGTCAGTGATTGGCCGTAGGCCACGCTACTTGAGGTGCCGTCAGCCGTCAGCCTTCAGCTTATTTTATTCAAAGGTGCGCTTGACCCATTAATAATTAAATTCGCTATAGGTGCGCGCCTAAAAGCACCGATTGCGCTACGGGCATAAGCTGATTACTGATAGCTGATAGCTGATAGCTGATTACTGAAGGCTGACAGCTGAATGCTTACGTTTTTGCCCACCCTACCAGCTACAAGCTTAAACTATGATAAAGGCATTGTTTTAGATTCTATTTGAGGTTTTTTTAGTCATGATTCTTCTTTTGATTGCTGTAACTCTAAATACTACATTTTGAAGTGGGAAATGTGGATTGTAGCAGTAAGGGAGATGCTGGCGAATCTGATCCAATGGCCTAGGAAGTGGCCTAGAAAATTCACTATCCGTGCAGTAGGTGGAGTAGTTTGTTGTTTTGTAATAGTCCTGTGCTTCACTTTATGGCCTTACCCTGGATCAGCCCAAGCCTGGTCTCTCCGGGAATGGTTAAATACCTTAGTCGTTCAAGAAATTAATCTAGGCCGTCAGTATCACCATACCCCCCTCCAGGTGCAGGGAACAATCCTGGGAACGGGGGGTATGCCTCTGGGTAATATTCCGGTTCGCCTAGGGCAAGCAGAAACAATTACTAATCCATCAGGGCAGTATCGCTTTATGTTGATGCCCCGTCATAATGCCCTGTTGGAAATTGATGCTCCTGACTATTACCAGGAAGTGATTCCTCTAGTTCTGGCCTTACCCCTGACAGTTTCGGAAGTGGAAGTAGAGCCGATTGCCCTGGTAAAACGGACAGATTCGGAGGCCAGGCTTCTGTTCGGGGGAGACGTAGCAATGGGTAGGCGGTTTCTCGACCCAGAAGAGAAAACTCCCCGCAATCGGATTCCTAAAAATACCTCTGATGCGCTGATTCAAGCATCCCATCCAAGACGGGGCAGTGCCAAGGTGTTTGAAGGTTTACAGCCTTTGTTCCAGCCTAAGGTCAGTGATTTTCGTAGTGTCAATCTGGAAACCCCTGTCCTGGATGACCCGACGACCCCCCACTGGGCGAAACCCTATAGTTTTTTTACCCTCCCTGAATCAGTCCGCCAGCTGCGCAAACTAGGGGTTGATTATGTCGCTCTAGGGAATAATCACCTCTGGGACTACTTAGCTTCTGGTTTGACTACCACTCTGGAGCAGTTACAAACTATTGGCCTGGCCTACAGTGGCGCTGGACTTACCCCACATGCAGCCCAGGAACCCGATCACCGACAATTGGGCAATACCAATTACAGCCTATTTTCCTTTACCTCCATTGCAGGCGATCGCTATCGAGAACCCCTACAGTTTGTGGCTAGCGACCATCAGGGGGGTGCAGCAGACTTGCGGGACATAGCAACAGTAAAATCCCTAATTGCCCAGGAACGAGAGCAAGGGCGTTTCCCGATTGTCCAAGTCCACACTGGTACTGAATACACCTATGCCCCCACTTCTTATGGGAGGGGTATGATAGACCAAGTGGCGAGTGCTGGAGCAGGGCTAGTGGTGGGACACCATCCCCATGTGGCTCAAGGCTTAGGGTTTCGTCAGGGTGTGCCTTTATTTTATAGCCTTGGTAACTTGGTGTTTGATTCCGATCGCCTGGAGACCTTACTGGAATTGGTAGCCTTGGTGGATATCGAGGATGAAGAGGTGAGGAGGCTCCAGGTTATTCCGATTTATTTGGAAGACTATCGTCCTCAACTGATAGGGGGAGACCTAGCCAATCGGTTTATCCGGAGGATTGGGGAGTTTTCTGAGGATGGAGTGCTGGTTTATCCCTATCTAAATCGGGGCTGGGTTTCTGTGGAAGGGGCTGATGGATCTGATGTCAGCATTCAAGACTACAGTATTCAAGACTACACTATTCAAGACTACAGTATAGATGTTCCGGTCATGATCAATCAAGATGGCTGGGGAGTAGTGGATTTGCGGGGGCTGGCTCCGAGTGAAGCCTCTCTATATCAGGTGCAAGTCAGCGCTGGTGACGTCTCTCAACTCCGTTTAGGGCGGGATTTAATGGGGTTTGGTGAGGCAGAAGATTGGGACATGGACTCCAATGAACAAGACCTCAACCGCTGGGGGGTATCTACGACAGGGAAGACATCCTTTCCCTGTTATCAAGGAGCCTATCGAGGTATCACCGGGATTTGTCTAGAGCGATCGCATCGCAATCGTGAGGTGGCTGTGGTTCCTTTTCGTCATCGGATACGGGTATTTGGAGATGCCCTTGATCGCCCTCAGAAAGACCTGACGATGGTGGGATATGTACGGGGGGAAAATGCCGGTCCGATAGAGCTGAAAGTCCGCTATCGTGCCAGTGAAGGGGAGCAAGGGTTTGGGGATAGGACTGTATTTACTCACCCTGGTCATACTTTTGACTGGGAACGGATTGTGCTAGACTTAGCAATGCCTGAGGATAAGCCAAAGGAGCAGGTGGCCAATCCTAAAAGAGATAATCCTCGTGCTGTGATGCTCTGGTTGCGTCACTATCCTCCCCAAGAAGGAAAGGGGCTAGCAATGTTCGATGACTTTGCCTGTGTCAGTTGGGAAAAGCCCCATTATCTGAACAATCCGATTCAGCTTTCGGTGCCTCATGCCCTTGACTTTTTACGGTTGACTGGGACCCCTGGTCTAGTGAAACTGCACCTAACCTTTCGAGCTTTTCAGCCTCAGTCTTAAATATTGGTAGTGAATCATTGGGAGGCTTAAGTTTGAGATGTTCAAGGAGGCTTTGCCTTTTTTACTGACTCTAGCCAGCTTGGTAGTCTACATTTTATATTTACTTGTTTCCTATTGGCAATTTCGTCAAAAACGGGATCAAATTCTGTATCGGGTTCATGTTAATGGGATTCGAGGTAAGTCCACGGTGACCCGCTATGTGGCAGCAGTTGTTAGGGCAGCAGGGTATAAAACGTTTGGCAAGATTACTGGTAGCACTACCCATATTCTCCATCCTAATGGTAAAGAGTCTATTTGGCCGCGAAAAGGCTATGCCAATGTTAACGAGCAAGTGGCAGTGATGCGCTATTTTTTTCGCCAGCAGGTAGAAGCGGTGGTGATGGAATGTATGGCGATTAACCCAGTCTATGCGGAATGGCTGGAAAAAAAAGTGATGCGCTCTCACGTTAGCATCATTACTAATGTTCGCTACGACCATCCAGAATATTTAGGGGAAACTCTGGAAGAAATTGCCCATTCCCTAGCAGTGACTATTCCTGAAAATGGTATTGTGATCACGGCTGAATCAAATCCTGTATTACTGGATATTCTCAACAGGGAAGCTAAACAAAGGGGCGCTAAATTGATTGCAGCTAATGCTAGTGACGTGATGGCTGAAGACCTGAAAGGATTTAGTGCTGTGGCTATAGAAGATAATGTTGCGATCGCACTAGAAGTAGGAAAGCTATTGGGAGTTCCTCGTAAACGGGCGGTTCAGGCTATGTGGCAGACTCTCAATGATGAGAGTGCTCTGAAACTGGAATCCTTTAATTGGCGAGATACTGGCATCGTTTGGGCTAACTTGTTTGCGGTCAATGACAGGGAAAGCTTTAATTTACTTTGCGATCGCATTTTTAACCAATATCCTGACCACGCCAAAGTGGTTTTACTCAACAACCGTTCCGATCGACTACCACGAGTAGCGTTATTCGCCAATCTTGCTAAGAGCTTGAGCTTTGATCGAGTGGTTACCATCGGAAGCTGCGAAGCAGAAGTACAAAAGTTATTCGCCAGTGAACCAGAACGTTTAGTGTTACTGGGTGACTCTACTCCGTTTAAAGATGCTCCTGGGACGACCTTACTAACCCAAATTACTGAAATCATAACGGAGCAAAAGATTCTGTTGGTGGGAGCTGTCAATATCCATACTCCTCAAGCCCAAGAACTCTTAAGTTTATTCCAAACCTTAGTCCAGGCTGCAAAATTGGAAGCAGTACCAAAACCGAAACAGAAAAAGAACAAACAGCAAAGGAACCAACAGAAACGACTCAAACAGAAACGACTCAAACAGAAACGATTCAAACAGAAAAGAACCAAACAAAAAGTATGTTCGAAACCATCAATACGTCAGAAATCACTCGTTTAGCCTTGCTGATTGGGGCTTATTCAGCCCTTCATTACAAAAAAACTGAAGGGGTAATCCCAGGGGGAATTATTGTTCCAGGGCTTTTAGTGGTAAGCCTAATCTTGTCGCCGATGTGGGGGATTAGCTTAATTGGATTGGCGTTTGTTTTATATGCTTTTTATCAATGCTACTTTAAACAATCGTCCAAACCTCGAACACCAATGTATATTTTGGCAATGATATCCCTATTTTCAGTTTATCCGATTGCCATCCTATACGACAGCTTAGGCTGGATGGAATTATCCCAGGATAGTCTGACCGGTAGTTTGCTCCCCGCTATCATTGCCTTTAGTTGGCTTAAACAGAAGCGGTTGAAGGTTCTACAAGGTATTGGTATCACTACCCTATTTACAGGGGGAATAGTGGCGACAATTTATTGGCTGGGTTGGTCTTGGCTCGATCTCGATTTTAATATTGTTCATCCTGCCTATGCCGATCAACTGGATATTGAGTTCAATTATCCGATGTTTCAATTTGGGATAGTACTGCTCTTAGGTTACTGGATTTACCAAAAGTCATCAGTACGATCCGGTGGTTATATTGTGCTTTCCGCTGCTGCTGCTTTGTTAATGGAACCCCTTAGTGCGGTGGCTTTTTTGCTGGGATGCCTGTTAGTTGGTACGTTAAGTTGGTTTATTTCTCGCTATAGCCTGATCATAGGACTTAATCGTTATAGTTTAGTGTTATTTATGAGTGTAGTCTATGTTTGGGGTGTGGAATTATTAGTACTGCTAGTTAATCCGACATTAGTTCCCTTCCGGGGCTTAAATTTATTAGTTGTAATTGCTATGATATCCTTGGTGAATGATGCCCTACTGTATTGGAAACAAGGAGGGGTAAAGTATATGACGCTTATTGGTTTGGTGGCAATTGTTATTCATGTATTAGCAAATAAGATAGCGTTTTTATTTTAAATGTGACCATAAGCTATCAGCTATCAGCGTGTCGCGTATCAGCTATCAGCTAATGCGCTACGCGCACGCTACGCGAACGTAAGCATTCAGTTATCAGCGATTAGCGCTACTTGAGGTGCTACTTGAGGTGCTATCAGCTTTGTGGCACAGGCTTCGACGCATCGGACCTAACTCAAATTAAACGAATACTTAGCCCTTTTCTTGATGCACTCGCTCACGGTAGGGGCTGCATCGCTTATTCGCGCATCACCTCAAGTAGCCTGGGCTATGGGTATAAGCTGACGGCTGACCGCTGACTGCTGAATGCTTACACGCGAACAGCTTATCCGTTACGTCCCAGCGTCGAAGCCTGTGCCACGCTACACCGAACAGCTTTTGAAGAAAACAGGTAAGCATTGGAATAATGCTGAGTTAAGTCACAAGCTAGAAGCCTCTGCCACGGCTGACCGCTGACCGCTGACCACTGACCGCTGAATGCTTACATGTGACGATAAGATTGATAGTAAAAGGATAACTAAAATGAAGCAGTTACTGTTACTGTTAGCTTTGGCGGGATTTCTGAGTTTAGGGAGTGCGATCGCTAAATTAAATTCCCCTCAACCTCCGGATCTACAGTATCTGCTAGAGCGTGGTGAATGTTCAGCTTGTGTATTAGAGGGGGGAAATCTACAGGGGCTCAATTTTCATTTTGCTGAGCTAGAAGGAGCAAATTTGCAACATATTCATGGCAAAGGCGCTAACTTTGAGGGGGCAAATTGTGGGAAAAGTCAATGGCAAAATTATCAGCTTCAGTATGCTGATTTTAGGGATGCTAATCTGAGCCATGCTAATTTACAACATGCTGATTTAATGGTAGCAAATTTCAAGGGAGCAAACCTGATTGAGGCTGATCTAGATTACGCTAATCTCCAAGGTGGTAAGTTTCAAGCTGCCCAAATCAGTAATGGACATTTACAGAGTGCTAATTTGGCCTATGCTCATTTAGAAGGAGCTAATCTAGCTAATGCTGATTTAAGCAACAGTCGGTTGGAAGGAGCAATACTGAAGGGGGCTAATTTGCAGGGAGCAAGTTTAGCAGGAGCTAATTTGAGGAAAGCTAATTTACAGGGAGCTAATTTAAAAGGGGCTAATCTAAATTTTACTAACTTCACCAACGCTAACCTATCTGATACTTATCTTGGGGGAGCAATTCTAGACCAAACTAACCTTGAAAAGGCTGTGCTGGAAAGAGCTTGTTTCGGTCCTGTGGAATGTACGTTCAAAACAAATTCAATAACATCGTTTTCAACAGCGGCTACTTTCAAAGAGGTTAACTTCAAGGGAACGAACGTAAAGGGAGCAAGTTTTAAGGGAATTGATGGGGAAACTATTCCCTGGGAAACTATGGAACTGTGCAATACAATTTTACCTGATGGAGTGGTAAGCGATCGCGATTGTGGGAATTAGGACAGGGAACAGGGAACAGGGAATCGGGAATCGGGAATCGGGAATCGGGAGTCGGGAGTCGGGAATCGGGAGTCGGGAGTCGGGAGTCGGGAGTCGGGAGTCGGGAACAGGCAATAGGCAATAGGCAATAGGTAAAAAATCTTGTGTATCTCATTACTATGAAAAACGCTATATAAGTCTCAAAATAATCGTAATGATTTAGCATTCATTCGTCAGCTGAATGTTTATGATGGGCAAATCCCCAGACTTTAAATTCTCATTAATCTCGAACTATTAAATTATCCTATTCCAGGTTGATTTTAAGCTGACCGCTGACCGCTGACCACTTACAAAAAAATAGCCGTAGAAATACTATCCACGGCTATGTCAATCACATATGTCAGAAATTTCCGAAACCCAAGGCCCCCGGGGGGGAAAACCCCCCAGAATTTTAAGGTGTTATGGCAACAACCAATACTTGGTCATAGTAGTCATCACTTCACCTGGAATATCGGTCGGTTCTAGAGGCGTCCACTCCGCAATCTCCGCATAGCCTAGGGCATAAAGCATCTGCATACTATGGATTACTGATTGACGAGGACCTTTGAGAGTGTGCTGAGTAGGTTGTTTCTTGAAGTTGCGAGTAAAGTTGTCTGACATAGTGAAAAAGTTCAACTTGGTTTATATTGATTATTGTAATGATTATAAAATTATTTGTCAAGGTTTTTAAGAAAGTTTTTTTGGGAAGTTTTAGGGTTAATTAAAAAAGTTATTTGACCGATAATAGGCTAGATAATTTTATTTTTTAATATCATTTTTTTTGGTATAATAATTGTAAGCATTCAGCCGTCAGCCGTCAGCCGTCAGCTAAAGGCTCACGCTACGCGAACAGCTTTTTGGCACAGGCTTTGGCCAAAAAGCTGTGCGAACGACGCTGGGACTTCACTCAGATTAAACCAATGGTTACTTGTTGTCTTGATGCAATAGCGAGTGGGGAAACCCCCTGTTCCCTTGCTGCATCGCTTATTCAAAAGCTGTTCGCGTAGCGCTTAAGCTGAATACTTACTAATAATTTTACAGCTACAGCGGTTTACAATTTAATCAGGTACACAGGATTTTTTACCTACTCCCTACTCCCTACTCCCTACTCCCTGTTCCCTGTTCCCTGTTCCTTATTTAATGTTAAAATTATGTCCAACAATCCTAACTATGATGCTCTTAAGGCAGCAATGAAATCTTTGCACGACCAGACAGTAT
>NZ_JAAHIE010000340.1:0-8207 GCF_010671945.1 Moorena sp. SIO4E2 | reverse complement strand
TTGTATTGCTATCCCGATGCGTTCGCGTAGCGTGGCCGTAGGCCAATCGCGTAGCGGCTTGTACCGAGCATCGCGTTATATATCATTTGGCATCCTTCTTAGGAAGAATCTCGCAACTCGCGAGAGGAGTAACTTAGTTGACGATTTGCGGTACAAAACGATACGATCAGTATGTCGTCAACAGTAGCTCGGTGAATAAGTACCTCCTGCCTCATAGTTGCTGCTGAGTGAGTCGGGGTCAATGTCAGAACGTGAGCTTGATGGGAAACGGCAGGGATAATCAAAGCCATTAAAACTCCATGACTGACAGCGCCGATCTGCTCGCTTAGTATCAAACCAAAATGAAGAATGACCCAGACTTATGCAACGAGGCTTCAAGACCCAGTTAAAACTTAATAATAGACAAAAAACCTTGATGGCTCAACACGCTGGGTATTCTAGGTGGCTTTGGAATTGGGCTTTAAATATGTGGAACGAATCCTATAAAGCCGGGCTAAAGCCTTCTGCTAACAAGCTGAAAAAGTTCTACACCAATCATGTTAAACCTCAATATCCTTGGCAGTCTACCTTAAGTTCTAGGGTTTATCAATTCGTATTCATGCACTTATCAGAAGCGTTTAACCGATTCTTTCAAGGGAGAGCTCAACACCCTAAGTTCAAGAAGAAAGGTAGAAATGATAGCTTCACCCTAGATAATTGTGGGAAGGTCATGGAGTTTTCAGGAACTCGGTTGAAACTCCCTTTTATTGGGTGGGTTAGCACTTATGAACCTTTACCTGAAATCCAGACGAAGCGGGTCACAATCAGTCGAGTAGCCGATTCTTGGTATATTTCTTTGGCCTACGAGTTGGAACCTGAACCCACTGTTAAATCTAGAGAATATCTAGGTGTTGATGTCGGGGTTAAAGTTCTAGCCACCTGTTCAGATGGGACGGTATTTCCTAATCCTAGAGCTTACAAACAAGCTCAGAAAAAGCTGGCTAGACTTCAACGAGAACTATCTAGAAGAACTATGGGTTCTGCCAATAGAAATAAGACCAAGCTGAAATTAGCTAAAGTCCATCAAAGTGTTGCTAACATCCGGAAAGATGCAATTCACAAATTAACCTCTTGGCTTTGCAAAAACCACGCAGTCATTGGGTTAGAAGATCTAAATGTTTCCGGTCTGCTAAAAAACCAGAAGTTAGCAGGTGCGATAGCCGATTCCGCTCTTTATGAAATTCGTCGTCAAGTCTCATACAAGTCTGAGTGGTACGGTTGCTCATTGGTATTTGTAGATAGATTCTACCCATCCACTAAAACTTGTTCTAGTTGTGGTCATGTTCAGGAAATGCCACTTAAAGAACGAGTTTTTGATTGTGAGGTTTGCGGTGAAGTCAAAGACCGTGACTATAACGCCAGCCTCAACGCGCGAACGTTTTGCCGAAGGCTATTCGGTCTAAGCCTGTGGAATAGGAAGTGCCGACACCCTATGAAAAACCAGGTAACTGGAAAGAAGCAGGAAGGGAACTTTAATACGGTTTGTACCGCATTATATCAGTTTCTCGTAGCAGGCAACAAAGGTACCACCCAACAAAAATATTGGTTAAATATTACTGAATTGAACTCAATAAATACGGACATGGTCAGAGGATATCTGAAAAGTTTTTTGATACTGAATTTTGCCCCCCTAGCCCCCCAATTCTGGGGGGAACAAGAATCAATTTGCTGGTAGAAGTCCCCCAAAATTGGGGGACCAACGGGGGCTTGGATGTAGCAAATGAGACTTTTCAGACAACCTCTCAGCAAAGCACTAGTATAGATGCCAATTTGTCGCTTCATGGCACTCAGAAATACTAGACTCATTACCAACACCATTGGCAACTTAGCTTTGATACCAATGAAATCAGGATTTGATAATGTAATTAACCCATCTAAGGAAGGAGCATTAACATGTCCGTCTGGATTTCTAGTGGCTGAAAATAGAATCGATTTAAAGAATCCTTCTGCATTCCATAAGATAAATGGTAGTGACGTTATCCCAGGGATAACAAGTATTAACAACAAAGCGATGAAGGTATCCTTTACAGGATTATCCTCTGATGATTGCCAAGCCCAAATCAGATAAAGTGGTACTAAAAATATAGTAATTTGTTTAATACCCAAAAACAAGCTAAACATCAAGAAAGCTGTGGATTTTTGTTTCGGCAGTAACATCAGGGAAAGAATCAGAAAAAATATGGCTATGAAATCTAAGTTAGCGTCAATACTAACATAAAGCATCCATCGGTTCAGTAACCATAATAAAGCAGCAAGCCAGCCAAAAATAAAGAGTTTATGGTTATAAAAATGATAGAAAATTAGACCAGCAATCCCGATATTAACCATTAAAAATATCGGTCGCCATAGGGAAATCCAGTCTGAGTAGTCTTGGAATCCCAATAATTGAGTTAATGCTGAAAGCCAATAAAAAATGGGTAAATACGTAGCATACTTCTGATTTTATCTCATATTTCCCGATAAGACTCTAGCGTAGGGATTTTGCCCCGATAAAATTCGCTTCCCTTCTACCCAGCTATAGTAAATATCATGTCCTTCAGTGTTATAGTTCCAAACTTGTAAAAGTTTGACATTAATGACAACACCGACAACAGCGATTAAAATTAGACAGATAATTACTAAAGTCTTTCTTTGAATCATCATCATTTTAGTTCTTGGGTAAGCCTTCAGCCGTCAGCTTAATTAAAATAAACCTCGAATGGGAGAATTTAATAGTTCGAGATTAATGAGAATTGAAATTCTGAGGAAAAGCCCATTGCGCCTAGGGCATTAGCTGATAGCTGATAGCTGATAGCTGATAGCTGAATGCTTACCTTCTTGGTTAATAAAAAATTGTTAATTACTAATTAACAATTAACGAATAACCTTAAATGATAAGTATTCAATCGAACTTGAGCTCACGGTTTATTTTTTCAGGACGCCCCATCCCAGCTGTGATGGCATAACTTTGAGCCAACAACTGTAACCAAAGCCGTGGATAACGCTTTTCAAGCCAGGGCTGTAACCGTCGAACTAGACTGGGAAACCAACCTTTGAGCAACCCGCTGACAAAGGCATTGCTAGTAAAACTTAAGTAACTGCCTACCCAAAGCAAGAAATCCTTTGCACCAGCCATTTCCAAAATCCAGGGGATGAGGGCAGGGTTTCGGCGAGCTGCTTTGAGTGCCAGTCGATTAAAGGTTAACCAACTGAAACGGTCTTTAATAAACGTATCTGGTACCTCCGGTGGTTCATCTGCCAACAAACCAAAGAAGGTATTGAGCATGGAGTTAATCCGCTGGGGTGGTAGATGACGACCTGTTGGTACCATCATCCCCTGGGAAAAGAGCCAGGTCACAGCAATATTACTTTGATAGGCACGAATTTGATTTAAATCCTTAGCACTCAAAAGATTGTGCCGCAAGGCAGTTTCCAAGAGATCGGTTAAGCGATAGAGGTTACGCACTAAGGAACCGAAGCCAGTGAACACCAAGGGGGACTGAAGGGAGGCAGCATCACCAATGGCAACCAGTCGGTCGAAGGCCACAATGCGATCGCGACTTCCCACCGTAAAATGTCCGGGAATATACCCAAAGGTTGGCTTCTTCCACACCAATTTTTCCATATCACATCGGCGGTATTCCGGTAAGATAGTAAAGAAATCTTCATACATTTCTAATAAAGAGCCGGGATTCTCAGGATGTATCTGATGGTAATGGAACAAATAAATTGTCAATTCCTGACCTGCACCAGGGAACAACTCCCAAATCAGTTGACGTCCCCGGGAAATATCCCCATGACTATTGAGAACATCACCATAATCGGGATCCCACACCTGAGGCTCTAATCCCTCAATCACAGCCCCCACCGTGGGACAGACACTATTAAACGCCCTACCCCCATTGAGTTGCCAAGCAATTGGTGAAGCCGTTCCCATGGCATCTACTAACAGACGACCACTCGCTTGTCGGTGAGATTTAGTCGGTAAGTGTTGCAAATCCACCACAACTTCCTCTGGGGTGATAGTTGCTTGGATAAACTCTGTCTCATCCCAGATTTCTCCCCCAGCACTGGTGAGCTTTGTTCCACACAGTTGCAAAAACTTAGCAGAATCAATGGCGATATTGAGCACCGTTGGCGTGTGCAAGATGGCTGCTTTCAAGTGGGGTGGGTTGTTGCTATCAAAGAACTTATTAAATCCATCAAGGTATTCCCTAGCAATGATCCCTTCAAACTCAGTTGGGGTAAATAAACCCAAATCAATCAGGCTTTGAAACTCATCCCGTGAAATATTCCATTCCCGGTTCATCCGCCCAAAGGTTAACCGCTCAATCAGCAATACCCGATAACCCCGCTGCGCCATTGTTGCAGCATGGATCACTCCCAAAGCACCACCGATGTAGATTACGTCGTACTTAGGGGTTGAAGGTTGCAGGTTAGATGGTTGAAGGTTAGTCGGTTGAAGGTTAGATGGTTGTTCGCGTAGCGTGGCCTTCAACCCCTTAAACACTACCTGCTTGGGCTGCTCGGGGTTACGAACCCCCTCACGCCAGCGCTTTTCCCACCAATAAACTCGATTCAGGTCATATTCTCCTCTAGGCATTTTCCGGAAAAAGTGCACAGTCTGAGGATAATAGGGTGCTAATGCTTCAAAGATGGATTGCTCAGATAACTCTACATCCGGTGGTTCTGGATAGTGGTAGGGGAATTGCTCCCGAAGACTCTGGGTCAGCTGTCTTAGAATTAGCGTTTCGCCGCTCAGGGGCTTTTCGGACCAACGAAAAGCTTTGAGGTAGGTGGTTCGCTGCACAGACCACACAAAAATCGAGATTTCTGGAATCAAAGATAGGGCAACTGTAGTCTTGTGATTAGAATTCTCATCAGGAGTAGTCTCCCATTGCAGACGAATACCATCTGGCGTGATTATCTTATCCCCGAGCTTAGGCTGCCATTCCTGTTGCAACCATTGGCAGACAGTCTTGGTGTCTGGTGTAGGGATTTCTACGTACAGAATCTCTTTCATAGGGGTTATGTGATCACAAATTTCATTAAGAGGAGAGACGGAGGTAATCAGTGATGAAAATACGCTAAGCTTCCAAGTATCGACTTGTTTAATATTCGTAAAAATACTTTACATTGATTTCAGTTTAGTTATAGTCAAGGGTGCCCTTGTTTGTTAGGTATGAATTATCCCATTCCAGCTAGTCCACAAGAAATAGTCGCCCTACGTCAACAACCAGTTGATGAAGAACTGGTGGTAATGGCGATTGCTGGTGTCATTCAAATTGCCCGTCAAGAAGGACAGTCTCTTGACGATTTAACTGCCGAAGTCTTAGCAGAAGACGATTGGCTTGATCACTCACAAAGAGTATTACTCAATGACCTGGTTGTCCAAGCCTGGGAGAGTCTGCCTGAATTAGAATGGCAGGCGTCTTAAGCGACGCCCAAGCTGCTTAGGTTAATTGCTACGACTCAAGCCATAACGCATCTACCTTTTTCATCATTGATTGATTGATTGATTGATTGGTATTAGACCTGCCAGACTTAGTAGTTTTCTGATCTTGTTTGCGTCAATTGTTGTTTATGCAAGCTTTTTGCCTGACAACTGCGGCGAAGTCTATTGATTGGCAAATTTCCCCCAGTTATAACATTACTCCTGAGTCAAACTAGATCTTTAACACAACCGATCAATTCCTATTCCCCTTGCCTAGTAGCTTGATCACGCTCTCTTAGCTGCAAGAGAATTTGGGCATGAAATTCCTTGGTGATGGGATAGAAGTAAGCAAGTACTACACCACCAATCAAGAATAGAGTTGGCAGTGGTCCCATAGCGATACGGATGGCTAGCAGTGCGGAATCGGGTTGGGTGGGGACTGGTTGCCCAGCAGTAGATGAGATGAATCCTGACCACTCTAGGACAATACCGACTAAAAACAACCCTAGGGCTAAACCAAGTTTTTGCAGCAAAACCATGAAGCCATAAAATATCCCTTCCCGACGCTGACCTGTGGTCAATTCATCAAGTTCAATCACATCCGGCACCATGGACCAGGGGATGAGATAAGCCACAGAAACCCCAAAACCAGCCATAACAGCTAAACAGTACATTAAGGCCACTTGACCAGGTTGTAGCAAAAATATACCAACTTGAGCGATAACCCAGAGACTAGTGCCCATAAAGTAAGCGGTTTTTTTGCCCAATCGCTCACTTACCATCTTCCAGAAAAACAGCATCAATAAGGCAGTACCTTGAATCGCAAGGGCGACTAAGGAAAAGCTAGACTCGGGCAATCCCATCCAATTGACTATGAAGTAAAGCAAGATAGAACCGATTAACTGGACAGCTAACCAGGAACACAGGTAGATGCCAATCACATAGAGAAAAGGCTGGTTACTGAATACAATCCGCAGTTGCTCAAAAAAGGATAAGGAGGCTGAAGTGTCAGCTTCAGAGCGCTCTGTGAAAGCAAAGCTATCTTTCAGGTGGGGTTCTGGGGTAGAAAATATCAGAGTTATACCAAAGACGGTAATTAGTAAACCAAGAAGACTCAGAAAGATACCAGTGATATCAGGGTTGCTAGTGGCACCCAATAATTTGGCAGTCACTGGGATAATCCGGGCAATGCCATAGAAAAATGATAGGGGTCCAATTAGGGTCAGCAGAGTTCCTAGAGTCTTTTTCTGCTGAGTTCCCAATATAGGCTGTGCACCTCGTTCTTGGATGCGCAGCACACACCACAATATCGGCACCACCGCCAGCAAGGTGCAGACTAACCCTAGCACTAGATATTGCTTCCCACTATCACCGGCATAGGCACTAAAAATTAATCCCCCTAGAACTAAGGTTAGGATGCTGCCACCGATGGAAAAGGTAAAGCGAAAGCTGTTGAGGCTAGTGCGTTCGTTGTAGTCTTGGGTGAGTTCTGGGGTGAGGGCGGTGTAGGGTAGGTTAACTGCAGTGTAGGCAATGTTGAACAGAATAGCAATCAGAAGGTAGTAGCTAAACAGTAACCAGTTATTAATGGTATTGTTATTGCTGAAGTGGGGGACAATCCACTGTAAGAAAAACAGAAAACCAAAGGGAATTGCCCCAAACAGCATCCAGGGAATGCGACGCCCCCAACTAGAACGAGTGCGATCGCTCATAATCCCAACCATGGGATCATTGATGGCATCGGAAACTTTGCCAATCATCAGAATACTCCCTGCCAAACCGGCTGGTAAACCAGCCACATTGGTTAAAAATGGCAGGAGGTAAAAGACTAAGAGATTGGCGGTCATGGCTGGACCCATATCTCCAGCACCATAAGCTAGTTTGGTGGTAAAGTTAAGCTTTTCGAGTCCACCGGAGACTTGGGGACGATTACTGGCATCAGAACTAGAAACATCAGTCATAACCGATAAGATAATTGAGCTAGGCAATGTGGTGATAGGAATTTTTTTAGCAAAACGAATCACTCATAAGCCATTTCTAACATTAGACTTCTTGTAGAAGTAGGGAAATTCCGAACTTGGGAAATTCGGAACAACCGCTGGTAATGGTCGAATAGTTTTCGACTTTTGCTAATGGTCGATTCCCTCACCAATACCTAACCAATATCAATTGCGCGAACTATGTCAGAACTTTACGTCTCCTGGTCAGAGTACTATGAAAAAATCGAACGGCTAGCTGTCAAAGTCTATCAAGCCGATTGGGATTTCAACCAGATTGTCTGTATTGCTAAGGGAGGATTACGGGTTGGTGATATCCTCTGCCGCATTTACAATCAGCCCTTAGGGATTATGTCTGCTGCTTCCTATACCGGACCAGACAATCGGATCCGAAGACCGATTACGTTTTCGAGCCACCTGGCGATGACGACGGCAAAATTAGGTACTCGGATCCTGTTGGTGGATGATTTAGTGGATTCTGGTATTAGTCTACGAGAGGGGATTAAATGGCTTTATAGTCATTATGGTACAGAAATTGAGGAGATTCGTACTGCTGTGATCTGGTATAAAGGCTGTTCTGGGATTGCTCCTGATTACTATGTGGATTATTTGCCAGATAATCCTTGGATTCATCAGCCTTTTGAACCGTATGAGTCCATGAGTCCAGCTGATTTGGCTCAAACCTATTTAATTAGAGAAGTGTGATCCTATCAGCACAGAGGGAGCAGAGGAACCAGAGGGGGCACAGAAATAATAGA
>NZ_JAAHIE010000034.1:0-31200 GCF_010671945.1 Moorena sp. SIO4E2 | reverse complement strand
ACTGCTGACTTTTTCAGCTGGTCACCCACCAGGAGGTATTGACTCAAACTATTACTCTGACTAATTTGTCAGTTTTACTGAGATCTAGTCTACCGTACTTTTAAAAGAGCCGCACCCAAATTATTTTGCTTTCTGGCTAAATTTTTCTCGGATTTGTACAAGTGTCTAGGGTTAGCAAACTTGGAGGTTTTATTCCCATCATTAACTATGGCAAAATCTTTAACCCCTAAATCTACACCTGCTACTTTTCCCTCATGATTAGGTTGAGGATTATCCCCTTCTAACTCAGTCAAAATAGATGCAAAATATTTCCCAGATGGTGTCATGGAAATAGTAACAGTTTTGATTTCTCCTTCAATTGGACGTTTGTCAAACTTGGTTTTGATTACACCAACTTTCCCAGGAAATTTCAAATTACCATTAACTAGTTTTACCTTTTGGGGATATTGAATAGATTGTTTACGCTTCTTTGACTTAAATCTAGGGAACCTAGCCCTACCTTGAAAGAAGTTTTTATAAGCCGTGACCAGATTTAAGGTAGCAGCTTGTAACACCTGAGAATAACAGGTTTTTAGCCATTCTGTTTCCTCGGCTTTTTTAAGCTTTGGAAGCAGGGCATTGAGACTAGATTGCCTTACACTTTTCCCTGTGGATTTGTAGGTTTCAATGCAATGGTTTAGAGCATAATTCCACCACCACCGAGCGCAACCAAAGTGTTGAGCTAATATTTCTTTTTGTTCATCGCTCGGATAGATCCTGACTTTGATTGCGTAGTGTCTCATCTTTTGATCACCTCCTTGTTATTATTATATACAATTTGTTATAACTATATTCCGGGCAAAAATAAAATCCTGGTGTTCGCTCTCATCCCCCACCTGCTAGCGCGAGGAAGGGGAATTCCCGCTCACTCTGTTAAACTGGACTAACTTTAGCACGATGCAGCAACTTATCACCAATGCGGTAGCCAGTGTAACGTACCCTAACCCGATCACCTGGTTGAGCACTGCCTGACATGAGTTGGTGTTGTTGTGGATCGTAAGGAATTTCTTGCCCCACAGATGCGATCGCTTCCACACCCCATTTTTCTAACAACTGTTCCACTGGCTTTACCAGGGGCAATAATCTCACTGCTGGTAACTGCTCATTCTGTTGTGCCGCATAAGCAGCAGTGGGCCATTGCACTAGCCAGGATTCTAGCACTTGTAAACTAGATTGCTGAAACTCCTGCATTAAAGTCTCGCGCTGCTGTTCCAACTGCTGTTCTAGACGCTGGTACTCCTGCTTGAATGTTGAGTCTTCCTGCTGTAACGTAGAAACAGAATCTGGCAAAAACATAACCAGTAACTGATTAAGCGACACCTGCAACGCTTCAGCAAGTTTTAGCAGCGTTTTTAGCTGCATCTGCGAGACCTGACCTTTCCGCAAACGCCTCAGTTGCAACTCGGAAACATCAGCCCTGAGACTGAGTTGCCTAAAACTAGGAATATCCACTTTTGCCATAAGTTGTCGCAACTGTTCACTGTAATTGGGATAGGAAGACTCGGTCATTTCCAGGCTGACGTATCAAGGATAAAAGATGACAGGAGAAGATTCCGGAAATCTGATCAACTCCGGTAGAGTAATTATCATATCCCTGATTGTGATTATTGGTAAGTGCGATCAGCTAATGCGCTACGCGCACGCCTGGCCTTTGGCCACGCTGCTTGAGGTGCGAACAGCTATCAGCCGTGGCCAAAGGCCAAAGGCTGACAGCTGACAGCTGACAGCTGACAGCTGACAGCCAACTGCTGAATGCTTACCAAATTAGATATTTGCTCAAAGTGCATTGACCCAGAAATCAGCGGTTACAATCTCACCATTACGCTTAAATTGACCCCACACTTTATATGTGCCTTTTTCAGGAAATTGGGTAGCAAAACGTATCGGTTCAGTAGTTTTACCTGGAAGTGCGTGAGCATGAATGTAATCAGATGCTGTTATAGATTCTGATTGTTTAACAATTACTAAATGACCAGCTTCTCCCAAATAAGTTTGTAAATCATTCACCGGCTTATTATTAGCAGCATCTTTTAACTTAAAGCTAATCATAACTTCTTCATTCGCCTGAACTTTGGGTTTATCAAAACTCAGCTCAACCTTGGTATTGCCAAAGACTTTAGTATTTTTAATTTCTATATCACTTAGAGATGAAGTAGTGCCTGGTGCTTTTACTTTTACTACAGACACTCGCTCTGGGTTTCCGCTTGGTTTGTAATCGCTAAAAAGAGTATAATCACCAGGTTTAGGAAAATTAGCTTCAACTTCAAACCTTCCATTACCTTTGTACTCAGGATGAATATGATCGTAAAAATCCAGATCATCACTGACGACAATTAAATGCATTATTTTTTCTTGGAAAACCTCAAAATCAGGAACAGCATTTCCCTCAGAGTCTTGAATATCAATTACCAAACTATTTGGTTTATCTAAAGTAATTTTTGAAGGAGTCGTTAGTATAGCTTTAGTCTTTACTGATGGTTTATTTCCGTGACCATGGCTACCATGGTGATGACCATGCTCATTGTGATTATGGTGACCATGGTGTTTATCTCCCTCAACAGATGCATCTCCAGATTGCCCTAGTGTTGAACAACTTTGAGCCAACAATAAAGTAGAACTAACTAGTAATGCGCTAACCAAACGATTCATGATGTCTTTACCCACAAAAGTTATTCAATATTTATTGTTTAAAGGAAAAGCGACCGTTGATTTTTTTCCCGTTAATGTCAGTTTGAATGACCACCTTATATTCCCCAGTAGCTTTCCCTGGTAAAAAAGCAGCGTAATGTTTACCAGCCTGATCATAGCTGAAATCTAGATTCTTTTGTTCACCATTTGGTAACTGGATTTGAGCCTTGACTTTGGCATTAGATACACTTTTGTGTTCCTCACCCTGTTGTAGAAAAAAGTCTAAGTGAATTCCCTGTTTTTCGACAATAGGCAACAATTCTAAATGATAAAGGCCAGATTCAATGATTTGACCACCTTGGGAGTAACCATCACCATGGCTGGAGGAATCAACCTTCTCAGTTTTGGTTACAGTTTCTGAAGAGGTAGTTTGAGTAGTCTCTTTTGTACTATTGCCACAGGAGGCTAAAAATATCAATCCCACACTAGATAGAACAATTAAATTTGACTGCAACCACGAACCCATAGTTTTACTCCTTTCAAACTAATTTATTTTTTTGATAACCAGTAAAAAAGTTGATACTGACTAAGCTTACCGCTGACAACTTACAGCTGACTACTTACCTATTGACCCACCACTGAACCACCTTTAAAGGATGAATTTAAGTCTTCAGGTGAAATACCAGAATTGATGGGTTTACATATGAAAAAGCGACCAAACTGAGCATACAAAGCTGGTAATACCAATAAGGTTAAAGCTGTAGAAGTAAACAATCCTCCCAGCACAACTATTGCCAATGGCTGTAAAATTTCTTTCCCTGCCCCCGTGCCAATTACGAGAGGAACCATCCCTAAAGCTGAAGTCAACGCCGTCATTAAAATTGCCACTAATCGTTCCGTTGAACCTTCAATAATCACTTGACTCAAAGGCATTCCCTGAGCCAATTTATTGTTGTAATTATCTACCAGAAGTAAACCATTGCGGGTAGCAACACCAAAGAGAGTGATAAACCCTACCATGGAAGCAACAGAGACAATACCACCACCGAGGGCAACGGAAAAAATTCCCCCAGTTAATGCTAGAGGTAGATTGAGCATAATCATCACTGTTGCTGAAATTGACTTGACAGCAAAGTACATTAAAACAGCAATTACAATCAGTGCCAGAGTACCGAATACTAGTAAATTTTGGGATGCTCGTTGTTCTGATTCAAACTGTCCTCCATATTGGATAAAGTAGCCAGAAGGTAATTGTACTCTCTCCTTGACTGTGGCTTGAATCTCTTCAACTACACTACCTAAATCTCGATCAGCAACGTTAGCTGAAACCACAATCAGCCGAGAAACATTTTCGCGGTTGATGGTGTTTGGTCCCTTACCATAACTAATGTTAGCAACTTGGGCAAGAGGAATTTTAGTGCCCGTGGGAGTGTCAACTAGGAGGTTGCTAATGGTATTAAGATTATTGCGGTATTCGGCTTTCAACCACACTACTAAATCAAATAACTGTTGCTCTTCCAGTACCTGCGACACGACTTTACCATTGAGAGCAGTTTCAACAATTTCTGCCAGCTGACCAACACTAAGACCATAACGAGCAGCAGCAGCGCGGTCAAACTTAATTTGCACCTGTTTGATCGGAATTTGGGGTTCAAGAATTAGATCCACCACACCAGGAATATCTTGCATCCCATCTCGAACTTGAGCACCAATAGTTCGTAATTCCGAAAGTTCCGGACCAAAAATTTTTACTGCGATCGCACTCCTGACTCCTGAGAGGACTTCATCCATGCGGTGGGAAATAAAACCACCAATACTAGGAGCTACCCCTGGTAACTTGGCAAATTCCTCACGCAGTTTCTCAATGGTTGCTTTTCGGTCTTTCATCCCTTCCTCTGAAATTTCCACATCCAAATGGCCGAGAGTAACACTACCAGCATCAGCATCACCGGGAGCACGCCCTGAACGTAACTGCACTGACTCAAACCGGGGGTCATCTTTGAGAGCTAGTTGCATGGCTGAACCAGCGCGATTCGTCATTTCCAGAGAGACACCGGGATAAAGAGTGAAAGCATTGACAAGCGATCGCTCCTGAAACTCTGGTAAGAAGACTCGTCCTAGAGAGGTAAAAATAATTAGAGAAGCCACAAACCCTGCTACTGCTGTTAGCAAAACTAGACTGGGAGCATGAAGAGAAAACCGAATTAATGGCTGATATAGTTTTTTAGAAAACCGCGCTACCCAAGTTTCTTCTTCCGGTAACTGTACAGTAGCAAGCAAGAAAGCACACAAAGCTGGACTCAGGGTCAGGGCCACAAATGTAGAAGCAAAAATTGACACGAGATAGGCTACTCCCATCGGTGCAAAAATACGACCTTCAACACCAGTAAGGGTAAAAATTGGTGCGAAGACTACAGCGATAATTACTGTAGAAAACAGCACACTCACTCGCACTTCCACTGAGGTGTTATAAACCACCTGTAATGGGTTGAGGGGATTTCCTGCTTGCTGATTTTTCCGTAATCCCCGGTAGCAATTTTCCATGTCCACAATCGAGTCATCCACCACTGACCCAATTGCTACAGCTAGTCCTCCCAAAGTCATGGTATTAATTCCCAAACCAAAGAGATTGAGTAGCATCATCCCAATCAACAAAGACAGAGGAATGGCGCTGAGGGTAATAATGGCAGTGCGCCAGTTCATCAAGAACAGAAACAGAATAATAGAAACAATGATGATGCCATCGCGCAAAGCATTCCTGACATTTTTAATTGAGGCATCAATAAAATCGGATTGGCGAAAGGTAACAGTAACCTTGATATTCCCAGGCAAACCCTCTTTAATTTCCTCCATGGCTGCTTCTACCGATTTGGTAACAGTAGGAGTATCAGCGAGGGGTTGTTTGTTAACTAGCACCACAATCGCTTTTTTCCCATCCAAGCTACCATCACCCCGCTTCAAGGCAGCACCAATTCGGACATCGGCGATATCAGAAAGCAGCACTGGTGTGCCATTACGTGCCACTACCACCGATTGTTCTAAATCCTCTATTGACTCAACTCGTCCTATGCCTCGAATTAATAGTTCCTTGTCTGGACTAATCAGAAAGCCACCCGCTGCATTAGTATTTGCTGCTGCTGCTGCTTCCGTAACTTCTGTTAAGGAAACATCAAAAGCGGTTAACTTGGCAGGGTCAACCAGTACCTGATACTGACGCACATCTCCCCCATAGGCAATTACCTGAGTTACCCCCGGTACGGCCAATAATTGGTTGGTAATATCTCGGTCAACCAATCGACGCACAGCCATTAGGTCAATTTCAGAGGGGAAATCTCCTGTGTCTACATCTTCGTCAATGGTAAAAGCGTAGGAGAGAATGGTACCAATGGGGGAGGAAAGGGGAGAAATTTGTGGTGATTCTACTCCTTCCGGTAATCTGGCAGCAGCTTGTTGTAACCGTTCAGTTACTAACTGGCGAGCTTGATAGATATTAGTATCCCATTTGAAGATAACTTTTACTACAGAAATGCCCACTCCCGAAGAGGATCGTACTGTAGTCAATCCAGGAATGCCATTGATCGCACTTTCGACAGGCATTGTAACTAAAGATTCCACTTCTTCTGGAGCCAATCCCGGCGCTTCCGTTTGAATTTCAACTTGGGGAGGAGCAAAATTGGGAAATACATCTAAGGGCATTTGGGAAACAATGCCAAATCCCCAAACTGTGACGATGATAGCGCCAATTACAACTAGCCAGCGTCGAGCAATAGACCACTTCAGGATCGAGTTAAGCATTTTGGTCTTACCTACAGCCTTGCTGATTATTGCCTGTTTACGAAACTATTAGGAATGGCCGAATCTAAATAGCCATCCCCATTGCTCTGGGCATTTCCTTTTACATCAGCAGTGGGATGATAGCTATTATTGGTCAGCCCATCGGAAATTTCTATAGGTGCTGGTCTTGATTGTGAAGCAGTGCGGCGTCCGAGCATAAAAGCACCAGCTGTAATTACCCCTCCTACAGGAAAAACCCACCACCAGGGTAGGCTAGCAACATTAACATTAGTCGATGTTGCCTTATGATTATGTTCTTCTTGCTCATGGTCATGGTGATCAGCTTTAGAGCCACCCCTTAGGGATTGGGCATACAACATCACCCCGCCTTCAGCCACAATCTGGTCACCTTCAAATAAACCATTCTTGACTTCTACCAAATCCCCAAAAGTTGAACCAAGAGTAAGTTCTACAGGTTCATAGAAGTTCTGACCATTTTCTACATAAACCAGTTGTTTACCATTAGCATCCACCAAAGCATCTTGAGAAATCGCTAAAGTAGCTACACTGGTTTTATCAGTAAGAATATTTAATTGAGCAAACATTCCTGGTTTTAGTTGCCCTCCAGGATTATCCAACTTTACCCTCACTGGCACTACTCGTGTCTGACCTGCCACGATAGGGTCGATTTGGGTAACTTGACCTGTAAAAGTCTGATTAGGCAGACTAGAAACTTCTAATCTGACCTTCTGACCTATTTTTACCTTATATAAATCTTTTTCATAAATATTAGCAGTTGCCCAGACTTGATTATTGTTAACAATCGTCATCAGTTGCCCACCTGCGTCTTCAAACGATTCACCCAAGGTTAGTTTCCACTGCGCTACTGTACCGGAAATTGGAGCAAGCACCGTTACCTTTCCTTGCTCATTAGCAGAATTACTAAGTTGTTGCAGTCGGGTTTTGTAGGTAGTATCGCTCAGTTGAACCCGGGATTTGGCAGCCTTAACCGCTGTTTGAGCCCGTTTTAATTCCGCTTCTGCTTCGAGAACTTCCCGACGGCTAAATGCTCTTTTCAGTAACGTTTTAGCCTCTGCTAGCTTAGTTTTCGACTCTAGCATCTGACGTCGAGCCAGAGCACCTTCGATTGCTAATGCTAGGTCTTTATCGTACTCTTCTTGGGCTACTGCTAGCTGAGTTTCAGCTTCATCGATTTCAGCAGCAGCAATTTGACGCTGACGTTCTAAATTTTCCCTAGCTAGTTCCAGATTTGCCTGAGCTTCTCCCAATGTGGCCTTAGCTTCAGTCAGTCTGTCGAGAGACTCAACCCGCAATTCAATTAACTCCAAGCTAGAAATGACAGCAACCGCTTGACCTTTCTTGACCCTCTGACCTGGTTTGACCAAAAGTTTAGCAACTGTACCGGGAATCGGTGCTGTTACTTGCGCCTGTTGGTTGGGCTGGGTTTCAATTTGCCCCGTGGTTTGAATACCAATATCCAAAAACTGCCTAGAGACGGATTGGAGTTTAATCCCAATTTGACTAGCGGTTGTGGCATCTACCTTAATTCCTTCGGGATTGCTGGTGGCTTCGGTTCCGCTTTGGAACTCATTTCCATGCCCGGCATGGGCGAAAACAGCAACTGGTGCGATCGCTATCACCAGCAAAAAGGTAAACGTTGAAGCCAGGATTTTTTCTGTCTTGTGCATAATGGATCAGTGCTTTTGATGCTCAGCAGAGGGTGCAAGTAGTCACCATAGCCTCCACCCAGATACCTAAGGTTTGCATCCAGATGGTCATTTGCTGTCGTCTTGATTAAGTATCACAAGCAAATATGAAATCAGGATGAAATTTTAGGTATCAATGAAATTATTTTTTTTAGGACTTTGGTAAGCCTTCAGCTTCTGAGAGTAGGAAATTGATTTGTTAATTATTTTTTTTAATTAATGTCACAATTTAATTCTATGTTTTAGAATTAATGGTTTAGGCTACGTGTAGTAATTGTGATACTTTTTGATGCCATATTCTAGAATTGCTACTCGCTATTCCCTGCTCCGAAATTCCCTTTGCTATTACATACATTGACTATAGGTGCGTGCAGCTTTAAGCTAATTTATCCACAGAAAGTTACACTCTGCCCCGCTTTGTTTCGCGCATATCGCTACTATAGACAAAGTATCCAGCGAGAAAAGACAGATGAGAGTACTGCTAGTTGAAGATGAGCCAGACTTGGGTGCTGCAATTAAGCGAGCGTTGAATATAGAGAAGTATGTGGTGGACTTGGTTGTTAACGGTACTGAAGCTTGGGGTTATTTAAACAATCACGAAACCCAATATACCTTAGCTATCTTCGACTGGTTGCTACCAGGGCTATCCGGACTAGAGTTACTGCGTCAGTTACGCTATAGTAATAATCCCTTGCCTATTTTGATGCTAACGGCAAAAGACCGCCTGGAAGATAGAGTGATGGGTTTGGATACCGGAGCCGATGATTATTTAGTCAAACCGTTCCTAATGGCAGAGTTGCTAGCAAGAGTTAGAGCCTTGCACCGGCGAACACCCCTACTCCAGCCCCAACAACTTCAGGTGGGTGACCTTATTCTAGATTATGGTAACCGAACGGTTTATCGTCTTGCTGCTAACGGTGAGAAACTCCACGTTCCACTCACGAATAAAGAATTCCAGCTCTTAGAGTATTTTATGAAGCATCCCAATCAGGTGATGACCACCAACCAAATTCGCAATCAACTTTGGGAAGTGAATGCAGAACCAATTAGTAACGTAGTGGCGGCTCAAATGCGCCTGCTACGTCGGAAACTCGAATCAATCAACTCCAGCATTCCCATTGAAACTGTGCATGGTTTGGGGTATCGTCTCAATCTGAAAAAATAATGAATCAAAATAAGCTATTTAACCAGACTCGTGGAAAATTAGCACTTTCCTATGCCATTGTCATGGGGTTTATTTTGAGCTTGTTGGGATTTGGTGTTTACAGAGGGATCGCTCATACCCATTTAGTCACTTCAGACCGGGAGTTAAAATCCGTTGCGGGGACACTCCATGATAGTCTGGAATGGAAACTCAAGGAACCGGGACGGGTAGAGCCAATAATTGGGGAACTTTTACCTAATCTGTGTATCGTTGGAGTTAACTGTTCTAAACCACTGGTTAGTCCCCAACGCCACATCCTCAGTGCTGTTAGCCAAGCTCACTACTACATCCGGCTATTTGATACCTCAGGACGTTTAATTGCCATTGCAGGAACTTACCCAGAGGGATTACCCCAGGTGTTTAATCAAGCACCTTGGCAAACCCTGTCCGATGGTAAGGGCAACTCCTATCACCAAATTTCTCTATCGCTACATACTCAAGATCAGCGGGATTGGGGGTATTTGCAGGTGGGGCACTCTTTCCAATACCTCAAGGAGTACCTCAATACGGTAAAATTAATCTTGGTATTGGGGCTGCCAATGGCAATGATCTTAGTCGGCAGTGGCAGTTGGTGGTTAGCAGGGTTGGCGATGCAACCTATTTACCAATCCTACAGACAGATTCAACAGTTTACCGCTGATGCTGCCCACGAGCTACGGACACCGATAGCTGCGACACTGGCAACGGTTGAGTCGGCACTTTTGATGCCTAGCTTGGATCAACAAGAAGCACGAAACATTCTTGAAATTGTTGAACGTCAAAATCAGCGGCTGACTCAGTTAGTTGCGGATTTGTTGTTGTTGTCTCGCTTAGATAGACAACCAGCATCTGTACGTCACCAGACATGCTGTCTCAATGACCTGGTTAGCGATTTAGTTGAGGAATTGGCAGCCTTGGCAATCGCTTCCGAAATTACACTGACATCTTCGGTGCTAGTGCCAACTCCTCTGGAGGTTGTGGGTGATTCTGAGCAGCTTTATCGCCTAGTTTCTAATTTAATTATTAATGGTATCCAATACACCCCTGTGGGTGGTAAAGTAACTGTTATTTTAGACAAGAGCGACCAACACGCGGTGATCCAGGTAGAAGATACGGGGATTGGTATTGCCCAAGAAGACCAAGGGCGAATTTTTGATCGCTTTTATCGAGTCAATAGCGATCGCTCTCGTCACACAGGAGGTTCCGGATTAGGGCTGGCAATTGCTAATGCGATCGCTATTGCCCACCACGGTAGCTTGCAAGTATACAGCGAACGAGGTGTTGGTAGTAGGTTTACTCTTCGATTGCCCAA
The DNA here is from genome assembly GCF_010671945.1 of Moorena sp. SIO4E2. Lineage (NCBI taxonomy): Bacteria > Bacillati > Cyanobacteriota > Cyanophyceae > Coleofasciculales > Coleofasciculaceae > Moorena > Moorena sp. SIO4E2. Next base: position 20,537 of record NZ_JAAHIE010000034.1, on the reverse strand, counting down.
GCCAGTTACTTCCTTCGATAAGGAACACTTTAGTGCTCCAGTTTTTTTCCAATCAAACTCCTAAGTGAAGCATGAAAGATAAAGTAAAAAAGGCAAATATTGAAGGATAAACAGATATAGCTCAAACGATACCAGTTATTTAACAACCAATAAATTAGACTATTTCATCCTTCATGATTAATACCTAATACCTAATACCTAATACTTCATCCTTCATACTTAATACTTAATAAGCTTATTTTAAAATACTGCGCAGCATCCAAGCCGTTTTCTCGTGTATGCTCATCCGTTCGGTCAACAGGTCAGCTGTGGACTCATCGTTAGCACGTTCAGCGGCTGGGAAAACAGACCGTGCAGTTCTTACCACTGCCTCATTGGCTTCCACTAGCAAGCGCACCATGTCCTCAGCCTCCGGAACATCGCTGGTTTCGGGGATAGAGGATAATTGTGCATACTGACTGTAGCTGCCAGGAGCAGGATAGCCTAGGGTACGAATCCGCTCTGCTACCGCATCCACTGCTAAAGCTAACTCATTGTACTGTTGCTCAAACATCAGGTGTAGGGAGTTGAACATTGGTCCAGTAACATTCCAGTGGAAGTAATGGGTCTTCAGGTATAGGGTATAAGTGTCGGCTAGTAGACGAGACAGTCCCTCAGCAATCTCTTTGCGGTCTTGTTCATCAATACCAATATTGACAGGTACAATCGTTGCCATAGTACTCTCCTAAAGGTTTCTAGTCCAAACTAATAGTAGCGACGGTCAGCTTTAAACAGCTTAACTTTAAGCAATTCGGGTTTCCTTGGGAATTCACCCAAGGTATGAACTTATTTTTGTCCCAAAATTGCTAATTTTCACGCTAAATGCCGTTTTAAGACGGAGCGAGGAGCGCGACGCACGCGGCACTTAATGGTTTTTTTTCCTAAACGCTGGTGTGCTTCGTAACGGTGGCAACCAGAAAAACCATAGTATAGCCCATCTACTTCTAACACATCAATGGGTTCGCGCAAACCTTCTTTGGCAATTGATTCCATCAGCGCCGCCACCTTGTTTGGATCATTTTGTCGTGGTAGGGGACGTCGAATTTGCTCTAGAGGAATTTCTTTGATGTTTACCATAGTGCTAGGACTTTGTCAATTTAGTTTTGATGATAATGGGGTTGCGGGTTAAGCGTTAGGAGTTGGGTTAATGGTTTTAGTTGCGTAGGGTGCGTGATAAGACGGGTTAGCCCTGATTTTCCGCCTCAACGCCTGGGTTGGAAAAGTCCGTCCGAAAAGAGCAGAAACGGGCAAGATGCCCATTCCACCCACCGGGTCAAACAGCAAATATGAGATGCACCCCTAATCTAAGCGTGCCTAATCCCTAATACAAGAATTCCCGTAGGAACGAGGTTCGGGTAAAATAGGAAAAATTTACCAAGGGCTAATGAATCAAGCCAGTTTTAATCCTAATGAGATTACTGTGCCCAATGGCTGCTTCTTTGGCTTGCCCTATTCGGTTGAGGAGGCTTCAATCGTTTTCCTGCCTGTTCCTTGGGACGTGACCACATCTTACCGAGAGGGGGCGGCAAACGGTCCCCAAGGAATTTTAGATGCTTCGGTACAGCTAGATTGGTACGACTTTGATGTACCCCAAGCTTGGGAAATCAGGTGCGGGACTATACCGATTAACTCAGCTATCCAAGACCAAAATCGTGCCATGAGGTTGATAGCTAAAGGGATTATTCAGTATTTAGAAGCTGGTGGCAATGTGGATGATGATGCGATCGCAAAACAGTTAGCAATCGTTAATCAAGCCTGTGCTGGTCTCAACAACTGGGTTTACACTCAGGCACTGGAACTGCTGGAGCAAGGCAAGCTGGTTGCCATCGTCGGTGGCGATCACAGTGTTCCTCTTGGGTTAATGCAAGCCCTAACACAGCAACACGATGAATACGGGATTTTACAAATTGATGCCCATGCCGATCTCCGGCAAGCCTATGAAGGGTTTACTTACTCCCATGCCTCGATCATGTACAATGCCCTGACTCTACCTCAGATTAATCGTTTAGTTCAGGTTGGCATCCGAGATGTTTGTGAAGAGGAAATGTCTTGGGCAAACAGCGATCGCCGGATTGTAGTGTTTGATGACTGGCAGCTCAAAGCTAAGACTTACGAAGGTATAACCTGGGCAGCCCAGTGCCAGGAAATTATTGCTAATTTACCGAATAAAGTTTATATTAGCTTTGACATTGACGGATTGAATCCAGCCTATTGTCCCAATACAGGTACTCCTGTGCCGGGAGGATTGGAATTTAACGAGGCAATTTATTTAGTGCGATCGCTAGTCAAAGCTGGAAAAACTATTATTGGTTTTGATCTGTGCGAAGTTGCTCCTGGAGACTCTGGGGATGAGTGGGATGGTAATGTTGGGGCTAGAGTTTTGTACAAGCTTGCCTGTTTGACTAGGTATAGGGCGACTTGCTAAAAAAATCAGAATAACTCAATTTTTATCAAAAGGGAGAGTTTGAGAGGGAAAAAAATACCCCTTGACGAATAGTTTGGGGATGAATTTTACCTTTCAAATAGTGTTAAGATAAAAGAGAAAGGTCTTAAAAAACTGGGAATTGACCTTACTCAGCTACCCCCGGTGCGGGGGAAAGTTACGCCCTAGGAGATAACAATCTATTTGGTTGTGCCTGGGAATCCCCATCCAAGACGGTTGGGGAAGTTCAACTGACTGCTGTCGCCTGGGTAGCCAAATGTGTCTCTTTCAACTGCTCCAGTAAGGCTTTTCTTTGGTCATAGAGGCGTTTTAGAGGACGAGGCGCTACCTTAGCTAGGCAGTAAGCTGTCAGTAGGGGCATAGCAATGGTCGAGTCGCAATAAACCACAACCGTTTCTGATAACTTTTGTGGATCAAGCTTGCACCAAGAAACCGCCTCCGATGGGGTTGCTCCTGACAAACCCCCTGTGTCTGGACGGGCATCAGTTACCTGAAGAAAGTAATCATGCCCCTTCTCATCAATACCCAAGACTTCTTGAAGATACGGTTCCGTCTGCAACATAAAATTTTTCGGCGAGCCACCTCCCAAGATCCAAATGCCACTGGCTCCCCCATTGTTTTTAGCTGCCAGTACAATTGCTGCCGTTTCATTCACATCCAAGGACACATCAATGACTGGTCCGGTTCCCTGCAACCCTAGCGCTGCTAAATTCATCCCAATCGAACTATCTCCAGGACTAGAGCTATAGATGGGGACTCCTAACTGATAAGCTGCCGCCAGCAGGGATTGGTTTTCCAGTCCCAATGTTTGCTCCCGTGCAGCAATGTACTTACCGCAGAGGTAGTGAAACTCTGCCGTTCCCATTCGACCCTTAAACTCAGGCTGTTCAATGATCTGACGAAAGAACTTATCCGTTGATAGCAACACGTCATAATCGAAGAAAATGTCATAGATCCGGACAACTCCTTCTTTCTGCAATACCACATCACTAATATCGTGCCGCCCTTGATGGAGTTCCAATCCAATACCAAAATGAGTGTCGTGGTAGAGATTGGCTCCTGTAGATACTATCCAATCGACAAACCCTGCCTCCATCAGTGGGATCACTGCCGCCATTCCTAACCCTGCGGGGGTTAATGCTCCTGTCAAACTTAAACCCACCGTTACGTTTGGCTGCAACATCCGCTCTACCAATAATTGGCAGCCTTCTCGTAACCGACCGGAATTGTAGGCTAGAAACGTCTGGTCGATCAACTCTGTGATTGGGATTTGTGCCGTAATCGGACGGGGAGCGATTTTACGCCCTTGCAAAAAGCGATTTTCTTTGGTGGGCATGTTAGTCAAATCACTGGAGAAAACTTGCGCTTAACGACCGTTATAACTTAATGAGCAACATTCTGTAATCTCAAGATTGATGGTTCATGATTCATGAAACTGAGCACCAAACTCTATAATTTTTAGCTTTCCCTACAATTAGAGTTACTAGGTAAGTCCTGAGCTTAACTTGCGAGGGGGGTTGGGGGAGTCCATGTATCCTGCCGGATAGAGCGTCGGGATACATCGACTCCCCCAGTATTTTTCTCACCCCTTCAAGGTGTGAGAAAAATACATCTACGAATTTGTGTATTGATGGTAGACTGTAATGTATGTTGATGATGAACTATCGCTACCGAATCTATCCAAGTGCGAGCCAGCAAGTTCAAATACTTGAGTGGTTAGAGACTTGTCGCGGCGTCTACAACTACGCTCTGAGGGAGTTGAAAGACTGGTTGGCAAGTCGAAAGTGTGATGTGGATAGATGTTCTTTGTCAAAGGAATACATCATCCCAGCTGATACTCCGTTCCCTAGCTACCATCTTCAACAAAATAGTCTACCAAAGGCTAAAAACCTCAACCCCAAACTCAAAGAAGTCCATTCCCAGGTATTGCAAACAACAATTCGTAGGCTGCACGATACCTGGGAGAATTTTCGTTCACGTGGGTTTGGGTTTCCTCGGTTCAAAAAGTTTGGTCAATTCAAATCCTTTTTATACCCTCAATTCAAGAAGAACCCGATAGACAATGGTACAATAGCACTTCCCAAGATTGGCCAAGTGGCCATCAACTTGCATAGACCGATTCCAGAGGTGCGACCCGTGGCGAATTTAATTCGCCAACGGAAAGCGCACCTAAATGGATTCCAAGTCAAGCAAGTTAGAGTTCTTTCTAGAGCAAGATCTACTCAGTGGTACGTTGTTGTCACAATTGCTAAAGACGTAGAAATCCCAGACAATCCATCTGGCGGTCACGCCATTGGAATAGATTTGGGACTCGAAAAATTCTTGACAACTTCTGAGGGTTTCACAGTGGAACGCCCTAAGTTTTTCAAAGACCTCAAAGGTAAGCTGAAATTGCTACAAAGGAGAGCCGCGAGAAAACAGAAGCGTTCTAAGAACTGGGAAAAGGCACAAGTAGTGGTGGCAAGACTACATCATCACATTGCTAATACTCGCGCGTGTTTTCCACCTGAAAACTGCACATCTGTTGTGTGATCAAGCCGAAAGTATTTTTGCGGAAGATTTGAACACAGTAGGACTAAACAGAGGAATGCTCCGCACTGAATGTATTGATGCTTCCTTTGGACAGTTTCTTGACTTACTCAAATGGGTTTGTTGGAAGCGAGGTGGCTACTTTGAAAAAGTCAACCCAAAGGGAACCAGTCAGACTTGTCCAGAGTGTGGGGCAACTGTAAAGAAATCTCTCAAGCAACGAGAGCATATTTGCATTGAATGTGGTTATTCCACTCATAGAGATCATGCAGCGGCGATGGTGATCAGACTCAGAGGATTGGAATCAGTACCCACGGACTGTGGGGAATGGAAACCGCCTGCTAAGAGCGTACTGTCGGGTGAGCATAAGCGAACAGATAAGTGCTACGCAGGAATGCTTAACTGCGAGGTTAAGAAGCCCACGCCGTAATCAAAGATTCGGCGTCGGGGGAAGTCACGAACTCAAATAGGTATAACTCCTCAAACTCCGCTCATAATTTTCCAGCAGCCGTTGAGATTCTGCCAAAGTAATTCGCTTTTCTTGCAACGCCTGTTCTGTGAGGCGGCGCATACCTTCCACCAAATCTTCAGCATCATACTGCACATAACCCAAAACTTCCGTGATTGTATCTCCCTTAACCACGTGTTCAATTTCATACCCTCTGGGGCTTAATTTGATGTGAACTGCGTTACTATCACCAAAGAGATTGTGTAAATTCCCCATAATCTCTTGGTAGGCACCGACTAGGAAGAAACCCAAATAGTAGGGTTCCTTGGATTTGGGATTTGGGATTTGGGATTTGGAATTAGAAATTTTCCTTGGCTCCTCTGCTTTGCGCAAAGCATGTAGTTCCAGCAACGATTTAACATCCCGCAGGTTAATAAATTGGTCAATCTTACCATCACTATCGCAGGTAAGGTCAGCCAGGATACCCCTTTGAGTTGGTTCTTCATCCAGTCGATGAATGGGCATAATCGGAAATAGCTGGTTAATTGCCCAGCAATCTGGCACTGATTGGAAGACTGATAGGTTGACATAGTAAATTGATGCCATGATCGTTTCCAGGTCTGCTAGATCCTCAGGAACATAGTCTTGTGTCCTGATAATTTCCCGAATCTTCTGACAGCACGCCCAATAAAGCTGCTCGGCTTTAGCCCGCTCGGTAATGCTCAGATAGCCTAAACTAAACAAGCTTTTTGCTTCTTGGTTAAGCTCGATGGCATCATGATAGGCTTCCTGGTAGTTCTCAAGGTCGAGAGTACAGTAAGTTTCCCAAAGATTTCGGATAATTAGATGGTCTTGTTCCGTTGTCAGTGGAGGGGATTGAGATTCGACATCACTGGTACTCAAAACATCAAAGATTAAAACTGATTGATGGGATGCGATCGCACGACCACTTTCACTAATGAGTATTGGTGCCGGAATTTGATGTTCCTCACAAGCTTCCTTCACCGCAGCCACAATGTCATTGGCATAGTTCTGCATGTTGTAGTTTTTGGAGGCATGGAAGTTTGTTTTGGAGCCATCGTAATCCACTGCCAAGCCACCACCTACATCTAGATACTGCATATTCACCCCTAATCCCTTAAGCTCAGCATAAATTTGGCTTGCTTCGCGAATAGCATCTTTAATCACGCTAATGGCAGAGATTTGAGAGCCGATGTGGAAGTGCAACAGCTGCAATGACTCAAGCATCCCAGCCTCCCGTAGCTGGTCAATGGCTTGGAGTATTTCTGGAATTTTCAGACCAAATTTAGCTTTCTCTCCTACAGAGTTTCCCCAACGACCCATGCTTTGTGTACTCAGTTTGGCTCGCACCCCCAGCACTGGTGTGATGCCTCCTAACTCAGCAGCTACCTCGATAATTAGCTGCACTTCTTCTAGCTGTTCTAGGACAATTATCGGATTATGTCCCAATCGCCTAGCTAAAAGGGCAGTTTCAAGATATTCCCGGTCTTTGTAGCCGTTACAAATAATTAGGGAATCCGGAGTGAGCAATGTTGCTAGAGCAATCATCAATTCAGGTTTAGAACCGACTTCTAAACCAAATTGATAAGGTTGACCAAAATACACGACATCCTCAACCACATGTCGATGCTGGTTGCATTTAACCGGAAAGACTCCTTGGTAACGACCAGGGTATTTGTAGCGAGTAATGGCTTGGGCAAAACAGGCGTTTAATTGCTCGATCTGGTCTGCCAAGATATCTGAAAAATGGATTAATAATGGTAGTCCCAAATTGCGCTGCTTAAGGGATTCTACCAGTTCCAACAAATCCAACGAGCCGCCCCCATTGCCTTTAGGGGAAACCATAATATGACCAGCAGTGTTAATGGCAAAGTATGGTTCTCCCCAGCCTTGGATCTGATAAAGCTCCTCACTTTTCTCAATTGTCCAAGATTTAGAGGTCTTCTGATCTTGGTTCTGGTTAGGGATTTGAGAACGGGATGAGTCTATCAACTTAACACCATAATCTGTAGGATTTTGAGTCGAGAACCCTGTAGTAGTCTCATTAGTAGTCTCAGTAGTCGTCTCAGGGGTTAAATACTCTTGAAACTGGGATTTACGCTGTAGTGTCACCAATAACCTCCTTAAAGACATTGGTCGAACTGACAAGCCATGCTAAAATGCCGTCAGCGTGTTTTTTAACTAATCGTGAGCGTCGATGTCTAAACCATCTGGTCATCAGGCTCAAAAGCAAGATTATTTCCAGTCCATCCAAAAGCTAATATACAATTATCAGATTGCTGTTTGGGTTGGGCTTTGGGTTGTTATGGTCTTAGCCGGTAGCATAGCAACTATTGGTCTGATTGATCCTGGACCGATTGAGGAAGAAGCCAATAATCCACAACCAGCTCTGGCTCAACTGCGGGCATCAGCGGCCAAAGAGGCTGTGCCTCTGTCTTTGTTTGGTGTTGTTGCTGTAGGCTGCGCCAGCGGTTGCTTATTGCTTACTCAGGCTCTAAAATTTCCAAGCCGGAAAACGAAACCGAAAAGACCGATAACATCTAGTGTCAGCAGTAGAAGGCGACGCCGTAATTCTAGACGCCGTAAGGCTACTAGCAAACAACAACCAGTCAAATCATTACCATTATTACCATCACAAAACAAGAGTGATGACCAACAGACCGAGGTAACGGTTTTGCCACCAGAGCCTACTGATCAGACCAATCCTCAAGACGAGACTCTTGCCAACATGATGGATATGCGTAAGCGCCGCTCTCTGTCTTCCTTGATGCGGGATCAATAATCAGCTGATGCTAGTGGTGATTTATTTAATGTGCCCTTAATTTGCCCTTTGTTCACTCTTGACGCTTGACGGTTAACCGTCAATTGTTAGAAGTTCTAACCTCTAACAGGGATTGCCAATCTTTAATCGCTTGCTGTGACCAAAGCCAGTTCTTGCTCAAGGCATCAGGTTTGAAGTTAATGGGGTCATTGGTGAGCACCAGTTGCCGTAGCTTGAGGGATCGTTGGGACAAGCTCGCCCGCTTAGATCCGTTTTGTTCTTGAGCCGATTTCCACAAGCCTAGCCCTAAGCCAGCATAGGTATTCCATTTTTGGGAATTGCTGGATTTTCCAGATCCAACTGTTGTAGGTTTCTTGTTGCTACTCCTGTACAATGCATCATACCAAGCTTGGTTAGCTCGCTCGTATTTGCCTTCAGCGTAATAGGCAAACCCTAGGGCATTGCGGTAAGTCCAAGAGTCAGGTTCTTGTTTGACTGCTCTTTCCCAATAACGTCTGACATCATCGAAACTGTATTCATCCGAGCCTGTCTGGATCGACTGCCATGCCAGACGCCCTCTTAAAAAACTCACCATTGACTTATTCAATTGTTCTGAGGGAACTTCCTGAAGGGCAGCAGAAGCCTGGGGTAATGCACCCCGGTCTAGCAATGCCCTGACAGCTTCGGTTCCTCGAATAATATTCTCCTCACTGAATGCTTGAATTGCGATCGCTGTGACGGTCTTAGTCTTAGCCTTTGTCAAATTCACATTTGAGTAATCAACAGGTTTGGAGAGACCTGGTGGTAATTGTCTGCCTAGCCCAGGACTAGGAGGGTTCTGGAAAAACCAAACCCCCAAAAGTACCAAGGCCAGAGTTCCCGTTGCTCCTAGTCCGATCCACACTGGTGAACGTGGTAACCTTGAACCCTTCTGTTTAGGATTAGTGACCTTTTTCCCCTCAAGTTCTGCTGTAGAATCCTCAAGGTTTGGAGCTGATTGGGTTGAGCCCTCGCTAGACAAAGCCGCTGTCAGGGTTGCAGCTGAAGCTTTCGAAGCAGCAGGTAGTTGACTTGGGGTATGGACTGGTAAGTTCTTCTGAGCAGCCTCTGAGTAAGGGTTTTGGGATAACCCCTCTAAATTCGATGCTGCTATTTGTGATTCCCCACCCTGAGCCTCTGTATTGAGCTGATCCAGCAATCCCTTAATGAAAGCAGCGGGATCGTCTGCTTCTAGTTCATGGGATTCTAAACCCGGTGTTACACCAGTGAGACTTTCATGGTCATACTCAGCTTCTCCCCTAGAGACAAGAGCTGACTCTTCCTCAAATTCTGAGAATGTGGTAGAATTATTATCTGCTGGTGGTGTAAAAAACGCCTCTTCTGGGTCTAACCCTACAGACATTCCAGGAGGATCGGGCAGACTAAATATTTGAGTTCGGTCATAACTCTGGTCATCATTGGTCAGGAAACCATCAAATTCCGGATGCAGATAGAGAACAGGTAATGCCCAATAAAGCTGGTTCGAGCCATAAGCAGAAATGAGTCCTTGTCTAGCTCGCGAGAGGCTTAGGTCAATGGGATAACCCTGATTGATGTTACGGTATAATAGTCGGGTTAGGGTCAGGGCTACCTCATCGGGAATACGCTCTGCCATGGCTAGAACACCAGGAATACCGCGCTTAACCAGTGCTTGGGCGAGATTTTGATCGTTACCGTTTTCTTGGGTATGTGAAGCAGCTGTATGAGCACCACGACAGGAGTTGAATACAGCCAGCTGGACACCATTATTAACTAACAATCCCGCTAGATCATCACCCCTTACGGTCTCTGTCAAACCAGTTTTTTTACTAACCAGGTAGACATCACCACCTGATTCCCCTAGGTTAGAGTGACCAGCATAGTGGAAGACTTGATATTTTCCTTGTTCCAGGGCTTGGGTTAACTGTTCCCGTCCTGGCTGTTCCAGAATTGTCAGATGAATCGCTGGGGGTCCATTGGGTGAACGATGGCGGAGTTCTTCTTTCAGGTGAGATGCTTCTTGTAAGAGTTCTAAACTTTCTTGATCACTTGGACCCGCGATCACCATCAAAATTTTCAGAGGTTGATTCGGTGGAGACAAAGGCTTCGGAACTGGTCTAATCAAGCCTTTGGTCATCTGGTAGCGGGAGAAAGCCACATCAGTTCCTGTGGCTAGGGGACGATCCCCAGCATGGAGTACTTCCCAAGGTAGGCGGGGTAATTCTGTACCTTTCAATCCCAGACGCAGCCGCAAAACCGACCGTTGATTTTGAGCGATCGCTTGCGCCATCATCCAGCTATCGCGCAAGCTTCCTTTAAATAGGGCATTGTATAGCTCCTGACCCAAGGCAACTAAGTTTAAAGAGGATTGAGAGTACGGTTCTCCCCAAGATGGCATGGCAAAACTGCCATCCACCCCAGCTGCCCTACCCTGCAGGACACTAAATAGGGGGTCATTCATCAGTTGCTTGGCCTGGGTTAACCATTCTTCTACCGGCCAACTGACTTGTTCTTCTGCCAATGAGACTCCCGGTGCCACTCGTTCGATGCGCACCAGATAATCATCATGTTTTCCTAAGGGGGTTACGGAGATATGGAATTCCTGTGCCACTGTTGCCCAATTTTGCTCAATTTCAAGGGATCAATTTTGCTCATAGTGACGAGCTTTGGCTGAAGGTTTAAAAATTCTTGAATATTTGTTTAGTATTTGCTTATTGAGGAGTATTCCTTTAGGGGAAAATTCTTGTTGGCTCATGGTATTGATGCCGTTTTTTATTTAAGGTTTCCAAGGCATACTCTGTTAATTGTTTTGAATCAGAAAATTTCCTAATTCCAGCATTTGGGTGCCACTTTACCCAGATTTTTCCGGATTGCTATCACCAATCTCGGAAAAGTGAAATGGTAGATGCACCCTGATTGACACCCCCGGTTCACTTTGGTGAGCTGGGGATTTTTTTTCACTGGGTGGTAAGGTTTTACCCACTATATGTAGCCATCTCTATAGATGAGTTTGCTTGCTCCTTTTCCTCTAAACACGAACTGATTAAGCGATGCAGGGCGGTCTTGGGGAGGCAGTGCTGTCTTGGGGGTTCCACCCATGAGCAACTGCCGTGGTTTCCCCCACTCGCGCTTTGCATCAAGACACGGTTTTAAGCACTTAAAACAGGTGAAATTGCTTTGGCAAGCAGCTAATTTCCCCCTCGGGAATTGGTACTCATACCCAGCCTTGGATGTACTGAATCAGTAAGGTTTCCAGGAGGAAGGATTAGGGTGTAGGTTTATCCATACTATGATAAGCGTGTTATCAACTAGCTTAACATCTGAAATTTTGCCCAAGATACTCTTTTGGGGTTTCATCACTGTCTGCAGAGCATTTTAGTCAGCCTGATCCTCAACTTTGCTAATTCAGGTCAAGAGTGCCTAATCCTTGGTATTAAGCAGTTTTTCAGTCTTAGGCAGAAGCTCTAGGGGTATTCTTTGAGCTTTATTATGGTTTTTGTAAAGATTTTGACAAGACTCGTTGACACTCCCCGGCCTGTTCGCGTAGCGTCGGCTTTGCCGAAAGGCTTGGGGATTCTTGCTTGGCCGTAGGCCACGCTACGCGAACAACGATTCGACTTACTCAATCTGGTCGGAACCAGAAGGAATAGAGGCCAAATCTCCACAAGTGTTCGGGTCTACGACCCAGGTTCCGGTGTGCCCCACCGTACCCAAGGCTATGCGCGAGTATGTTGATGGCGGCACTGTGGTCTCTATCTAGCTGACAACCACACTTGCAGGTATGGGTTCGAGTTAATAGTGACTTCGTGACCACCTCACCACAACTAGAACAATTCTGGCTAGTATAGGCAGGGTTTACTGCAACAGTTATCCTGCCATATTTATCGCCAAAATGCTCCAACCATTTTCTAAACTGATACCAACCTGCATCATTAATAGACTTAGCAAGGCAGTGGTTTTTGACCAGATTTTTTACCCTTAGGTCTTGCCTTCGGCACGCTGCGCGAACGTAGGCGATCAAATCGTTAGACTGAGCTACGCAACGTGCGAGGGATTGCTCGCGCAGTGTTCTTCACGTTGCCTACTTATCCTTAGGTGTGCCCTACCTAGTTTGTTAATGGCTTTTCGACGGTTAGCAGAGCCTTTATTTTTTCGGTAAACCCGACGTTGATAAAACTTGAGACGCTTTTCACCCGTTCTATAAAACCGAGGGTTGGGTTGTGTATTGGCGTCGGAATCCGTATAGAAATCCTTCAGTCCTAGATCTAGCCCGACAGTGTTTCCAGTTGGTTTTAATTTTTCGTTGATATCAACTGAAACACAGAACTGGACGTAGTACCCGTCAGCCCGTCGAACTATCCTAACCCTCTTAATTTGTTTTTTGTCGAAGCGCCACAAGTCCCAAGTACCTTTGAGTTTTAGTTTCCCAATACCCTTATTGTCCCTAAACGTTATCGACTTTTTGTCAGGGGACAATTTCCATCCGGACTGCTTGTATTCAACAGAGCGGCAGTGTTTTTGGAACTTCGGAAAACCCTTTTTTCCAGGTACTTTTTTCTGGCAATTATCGTAGAAACGGGATATCGATGACCGGAGATGAAACCTTAGAATAGTGGAGCCTTTATAGGCGATAGGCTATGCAGAAAAGGGTTAAAACTCATGAAATAAGGCTCCACTATTCTTACGGTAACTTCTAACCATGCCCTTTCAGCCGCAGCTTGGCGGGCAGTAGAGTTTAATTCATTGGCAAAAGGGAACTGCTTAGCTAAAACTTTGCAGTATTTGCTTAAGTCATATTTACCAGTCCCTTTCTTGTCCATCCATAGCCTAATGCAACTATTTCGGATAAATTTCATTGTCCGAATAGCTTCATCAATGGCTTGGTATTGGTGCTTTTTACCTTTGGCTTTAAACTCTAAAATAATCATTTACCTAAGGTCACGCTCCGCGAAGGTATATCCACCTTTACCTGTAACATTTTATTATACCACACGAGCGCGAAAATCGTCAGGATAATTTTCAGTAAAAACCCGTCCTAGAATCCTAGAAGGGAGCAGGTCAATTTTGTAAGAACACTTGAACTACAAACTCTTGAACTATAGTGTTTTCCGGGATTGAGTACCAGTTATCAGTCGTTTTAGTACATTTATTCTACGAATTTGACATGCTCCCGTCCTACAAGGACGGGGCTTTAGACCCAGTTTTTTGGTAATTACTGAGTCTTGGGGTTTCACCCCATCCGTAGGTGAATTTTGAGGATAGCTTTGAGCGGCTGCATCAAGACAACTATAAACCTGGTTTTAACGGTCTTGATGGGTAAGTCCTGATTATCTTGCTTTAAGAGGTAAGATCCTCAATCGAGTAACTCAAAGGACTTGATCTCTAACACCGGACCAATCATCGCAAAGCTCATCACATCCTCTCGCACCTCTCCTGTAACCGTGACCTTTATTCCCGATTGCTTTAACTCTGGGGGAGTGTCCTTGAGTTCATAGGTTTCCCCTGAGTCAGAAACCAGTGCCCAGGCTCCTGACCCCATCTCTTTGCGCTCAATCACGCCTGTGATGCTGATCGTCATGCTGATTGTTTCTCCCCTTGAACGGCTAAATAAGCTAGTCCAAAACAGAGCAAGGCATTGGCAATCAGGAACACCCGAGACAAAACCCCGCCTCCAAGCCAGATTAGCTCAGGTGAAACCACAGCACTCACGGCTAGGCAACTGGCCACACCGAGAGCTGAACCAACTGCTAACCACTTCCATTGTGGATGTCCTAACAGTAGGGCGATTAAAATAAATGGAATCACAACACTGGCAAATAGAGGGTTGAGAAAACTGCTGCTGCCAATAGCGCTACCCAATTCTGGAATCGAACTGCCCATGACTCGGAAGGGCCATTGGGGTAAGTCAAAGATATACAAACCTTTCAGGAAGAATAATCCTGAACTCCCGGCTACTAAGCCAGTGGCAAGAGACCAACTCCAAGTAAAGGGAAAATAATTGCGCAAGAACCAGGCCAACAGGTAGGAACCTAGTACCATAGCAATCTTTGGCCACAGGGCGATCACACCACCGTCAATCCAAAAGCGAGGATTGAGATAGCCGTTATCCCGTAACCAGCGGAAGAAGTCTTGGAAGGTAATTTGTCCTTTCAGAGCGAGTTGAACGGCAGCACCAGCATCTAATTGTCCAGCACCATAGTGGTTTAGGGGGTCATCTTCTATAGCTCGGGTGGACTGCTTGAGTACATTCAATACATCAGCAGGGTCTTGAATCCCACTAGCTTTGATTAAAGCTGCCACACCAGCAACATGAGGCGATGCCATACTGGTGCCTTGGAAGCCAGCAAATACAGGGGTGCTTGTTTCTCCATCAATCGTCTCTTGCAAAATCTTACCATTTTCACTGCCACCAGGGGCTGAGATATCTACCCCAGCACCAAAGTTAGAGTAGGGAGCTTTCAGACCTGCGGAATCAAGGGCAGAAACACCAATAACATGGGGATAGCGGGCGGGATAAGCGGCAGCATTTTGGTTAGAGTTACCAGCAGCAGCCACTAGGACAACACCTTTGTGGTAGGCATAGTCGATTGCCTCTGCCATCAGATTGCTTTCACCAGCCCCCCCTAAACTCATGTTGATCACATCTACCTCATGATCAGCGGCAAAGCGAATCGCTTCCGCAATATCAGCCACTGTACCACCACCATTGGCTGCCAATACCTTCAGGGGCATCAGGCTAGCTTCGTAAGCAATTCCGGCAACACCGTAACCATTGTTGGTAGATTGGGCAATAGTACCGGCTACGTGAGTACCGTGACCTTGATCATCCCATGCTTCAATCCGGTCATTGACAAAGTCGTAGCCTTCAACAAATTCAGTATCTTTCAAATCTGGGACTGCGCTGACCCCAGTGTCAATCACTGCTACTGTTACCCCACTACCCTTGGTTTCATCCCAGGCAGATTCTACATTAATGCTGCGCAGGTTCCACTGCTTACTATAGTCAGGGTCATTGGGAACCTCGAAGGCACTATAGGTATAGTTCGGTTCAATATATTCTGTTGCTTGGGATAGTCCTGATTGTTTCAGGGTATTCAGCAGTTGTTTATCTCCTTTTAGGATATAAATGTGATCCGCTGCTGAAAATTCACTATTGAGTTGGGGATTAACCTCGTATTGTTGTGCGATCGCTTGCAATTGCTCATTAAGTTGAGCAGCTGGGATATCTTCCCGGAAGTCGATTACAATCGACTCAAAATTCCCCTGATTTGCCAATCCTTTAAAGTTAAACAGGGCAAAACCCAGCCCTACTACAAACAGACACAGTATCAAAAATTTTCTCATGGCAATCTGTCGCTGGTTCGCGAGTCTTTAATCACCACGATAACTTATATAGCAAAGGGAGTAGGGAGTAGGGAGTAGGGAGTAGGGAGTAGGGAGTAGGGAGTAGGGAGTAGGGAGTAGGGAGTAGCGATGCAGCGCGGCCAAAAGCAGTTAACCAAGGCTGAAGGGGCAACAGGTCAGCTAGAATCTTTGTAATTTATTTACAAAATCCCAATCATGCTACTTTGGTAACCTTGCTAGTTTGGTTTTTTCATGTTCAGAATACTTTAATTCCCGAGCTCGACCTGCCCCTGTTTTAGTCACCCAAACTGAATTAAAGTTTTCCAGCATAATGTTGGTAGAGTTAATCTTTTCATTGGTTCCCATTGGCTCAATAATTGTATTGGAATTAGGGAAGACAAAAACAGGGATAGAAACCCGACTATTGGGGCTTGTATGAATCACTTCATGGGCAGTGCTGACAAATAAGCCATTCGTCCAGTATTGCAACATATCCCCCAAATTAATCACAAAAGCATCTTCTAAACAAACCGCATCAATCCAGGCATTTTTGGCATAAACCCGTAGGGAAGGGGTTGGGAAATACTCTTGGATTAACACGGTGAAGATGCCGGTATCTGTGTGTTTTCCGGCAATGCCATACTCAGGAGGATAGTAATTGGCTCGATAGATCAGGATTGGATCGTCAAAATAAGGGTCAAACCAATCCGCGTCTAGGTTCAAAGCCACAGCCAGCCCCCTGAGAAGGTGGGGAACAATTTTGGTCAGGATTTCCCCTTGAAGCTGATAGTGGAATGCAGCAAAACCAGGGGCTACAGTGTCATCAGGAATCAAGGTAGGACCAGTAAACGGCTTGTCTGAAGGTGGATGTTCTATGCCAAGGTCAAAAACTTCCTTGGGATCAGGACCAACCTCTTCATGGAAGGTTTCGCCATAAAGGGGAATGTAGCCCCTAGAGGTGTTGGGATAAACCGTTTGTTTGTCTTGGCCGTAGGCTTTTTTAATGTCCTCTGGCAACTGGAAAAAGTTACGAGAGCTGTCGATAGTTTGTTGAACTAAATCGGCAGAAATACCATGATCTTTCAAATAGAAAAAACCATGATCTAAGCAGGTGTTGTAGAGGCGTTTGTGTTCTTGATTACCTGATTTTGACCCATTGAGGTCTGTTAATTTTGTTAATGAAATTACGGGTAAGGTTTTCATTTATAATTCTCCTGATTTATGTAGCAATTAGCGCGATCGCAACTAGGGCAAAACCTGGTTAACTGACAAAAATTGAAGTCAAAAGTGTTCAAATGCTTATGGTTCGAGGAGTTGCAGGACTTGACTAAAGTTAGTAGGATCTCCAAGGTTTCTACGCCTAACATCTCCCAAGGTCAGGGGTTCAATCCAGTTGTAGCCCCACACGAGTTTATAAATCCAACTTCGTTTATATTAAGTCATAACAGCGATTTCTTCACTGGTTCTGCCTTGGGCTAGCAACCAGATGATTTGATAGTGGGAGCGTTCAATCGGATCTTTCCCTTGACGATAGCGCTGTTCTAGTTCTCCTATACTCAGATGGGGTTCTATACTGATTCGCTTGGGCATCAGTTTGGAGCTGGGTCTTGCATCTGTGATATATTACGGTTATTTAATACAACTAGATATTACACAATAGCAGGAGGCAGAGGGGTAAATCTTTGACTTCTAACTCTAAAGCCGGTTTTTTCGTATAATCGATCAAGGAAATGCCCGTCACAACTCTGGTGCGAGTGTGCAGAAAACAGCACAACAGAATCACAGACCAGGGCATCAATTCCAAAATTTGACCGCTAGCCCAAGCTTGGTGAGTATTAATGCTTAGTAGAACTATTGGAATTCTTCGGGATTTGCCAACTGGATTTTCCCATGATGCCGCCAAAGAAATTGAGCAAGCAACTTCTCTGCCATGGCAAGAAAATTCTTACCGTGAGTATACAAGTCAGGGATATGAAGTTTTGTCACTCTTTAGTAAAACTGGAGACTCCACCGATACAATTATTGAAGATTGCAGCCCAAAAGCAACTCTTGAACTTGATAAATTGCCAACAATACGTTCATTTTTAGAGCATTGCAATCTATCGTTGATGTGGGTTAGATTAAACAAGCTTGCTCCAGGTACTTGCTTTTGGGAACATCGAGATTATTCTGAATTGTCTGAGAAGCAGAAAGTCAGGCTGCATGTACCAATTTCCACATCACCAGATAGCTACATGGTTTTCTCTGATACATCAGTTCACTTGAAGCCAGATACTCTCTGGCTTTTACGACCTGATTCTGATGTACATGGTTTTATAAATGGACAGTCTGTAAGAATCCATTTAATAATAGATGCTTATCTAAACAATGAACTCAGCCATGAAATTGATCAAGTATATTTACTTGAAGAAAGTGTAACCATACTGCCTGAACCAACCCCTGATATCTACAATAAACTACTTAGCCTTGCTGCTAGACTTGTTGATGAGAATCGAGAACACGATGCTGAGGAAATGCTACTTACAACCTTTTTGCAATACAATCAGCCCTTAGGTTTTTCCTATGACTTAGTTGTCAGTTTGTACGAAAAATATTCCCGGCTTGAAAAGGTGCAGGAATGGATTAGTAGAAAGTATAGATTTTTGCATCAAGAGGAACTTCAAAATGTCAAGAATAAATAGGAGCAGCCAGATCATGCAACAAGATCATATTGAAGGTAAGATCATTGACGGTCGTCTTGGACAATTTCACAGAGATGTGCATGCCCTCACTTATGATCCAGATAGGCTAGAGAGAGCATATGATAAGCATGCAGAGAATTACGATGAATTTCTCTTGGACTTAGCTGGAGACGGTACATCTGGCTGTAGTCACTATACAACCCTATTCTTTAGTAGGCACGTGCCAAAACATAAGGGTCTGCGCATCTTGGATGCAGGGGTTGGTACAGGTATTGGTGGAGTTGAACTGATCAATCTGGGTTACAATCCTCTCTCGATCATAGGTGTTGATCTGTCCTCAAAAATGTTAGCGCAAGCAGAGAAGCGAGGAATTTATGAGGCACTTCATCATGCCTGCTTCCCAGAAACAAATGAAATTTTGCAGCCAGATGAATTTGACGCAGTCCTGTGTGCTGGAGGGTTCAGTCATGCAGCAATGCCTGATTCCGCAATGCCTGAATTTGTAAGAGTCACTCGACCAGGAGGGTTTGTTGTATTTAGCGTTCGCAAATCTGTGTATGACAAGTCTGATTCAGCGATAACAGCCATGATCAAACGCCTAGAAGAAAATCGATCCTGGAAGATTGTTGCTCAAGAGTGTGGGGACTATCTACCTGCTGATGGGGTACAAGCAGTTTACTTTGCCTGCCAAGTTCTTTAGTACAGGCTTTTGCGCTCCTAACTAGGGCTTGCTGAAAAAGTAGCGGAAAAATCGGAGGCAATGGTTAGATGAATTAAACTGACTCAAGAGATAAGTTTTTCGGGTCTACAATGAGTTTTTAATAATAACTGATAATCAGTCAAGCCCCAATGGTCTCACTGTAAGCATTCAGCCGTTGGCCATTCGGGTAGCGTGGCCAACGGCCAAGGCCAAGGCTCATGGTAAGCGAACAGCTTAAAATCAACCTATGCAAGCCTATGTCCACGCTACGCAAACGTTAGAATTTAAGACTTCGAAATTTTACCTCTTTAGCTGAAAGCTGATTGCTGATAGCTGAATACTTATAATTACTTTAATTCTTTAGCCCGACCTGCCCCTGTTTTATTCACCCAAATTGAATTCAAATTTTTCAGCATAATGTCAGTAGCATTGATCTTTTTATCGGTTCCGATCGGTTCAAATGTTGCGTTGACATCTGGATAAACAAAGAAAGGAATCGAAATCCGACTCCTGGAGAGTGTATGAATCACTTCGTGGGGAGTACTCACAAACAAACCATTTGTCCAAAGTTGCAACATATCCCCCAAATTAATCACAAAAGCATCTTCTAAACAAACCGCATCAATCCAGGCATTTTTCGTATAAACCCGCAGGGAAGGGGTGGAAAAATATTCTTGGATTAACACAGTAAAAATGCCGTTGTCTGTATGTTTTCCTGCCACACCACTTTCAGAGGGGTAGTAAATGGTTCGATGGATCAGGATTGGATCGTCAAAATAAGGGTCAAACCAATCCGGGTCAAGGTTCAAAGCAACAGCCAGTGCCCTGAGAAGGTGGGGAACAATTTTAGTCATAATTTCCCCTTGAAGCTGATAGTGGGATGCCGCAAAACCAGGGGCTACAGTATGATCAGGAATCAAGGTCGGGCCAGTAAACGGCTTGTCTGAAGGTGGATGTTCGATTGCCTTGGTCAAACAGTTCCTTGGAATCAGGACCAACGTCTTCATGGAGGATTTCGCCGTAAACGGGAACGTAGCCCCTAGAGGTGTTGGGATAAACGGTTTGTTTGTCTTGGCCGTAGGCTTTTTTAATGTCCTGTGGCAACTGGAAAAAGTTACGAGAGCTGTCGATGGTTTGTTGAAATAAATCAGCAGAAATGCCATGATATTTCAAATAGAAAAAACCATGATCTAAGCAGATGTCATAGAGACGCTTGTGTTCTTCGTTACCTGAGTTTGAACCATTGAGGTCTTTTAATTTTGTTAATGAGATTACGGGTAATGTATTCATTTATAATTATCCTGATTCATGTAGCAATTAGCGCGATCGCAACTAGGGCAAAACCAATACCAATCATTTGTTTTAGGGTCAATGTTTCGTGCAAAACAACCAACCCCAGGACAATGACCACTAAGAGGATATCTGAAAAGTTTTTTGATACTGAATTTTGCCCCCCTAGCCCCCCAATTCTGGGGGGAACAAGAATCAATTTGCTGGTAGAAGTCCCCCAAAATTGGGGGATTTAGGGGGCTTGGATGTAGCAAATGAGACTT
>NZ_JAAHIE010000339.1:0-8223 GCF_010671945.1 Moorena sp. SIO4E2 | reverse complement strand
TGTGCAGGTCCTGAAACTGCTGATGCCTGGTGCCAAGTTTCTACTTTTTTTTGACCAGCGAGTAATTCCGTAGCCTCACGGGGTTGTCACTCCGTGAGGATTTTTAGTCTAAAACTATTTCATTAAAATCGGGGTGCTAATCACCCCGATTTTAATGGCTATACAGTGGTTAATTTTTAGTTAAACAGGATGAACTAATTGGGTGTTAAACTACAGCAGCCTCCTTTTCGGCAGACTTAACTTTACTCAAAAGCTCTTGCAATTTGTCACCCTCAATTACTTCCGTGTCCAATATTTGTTTAGCAATGGTTTCGAGCAACTCCCGATTCTCGTTCAGAATAGCTAATGCTTGTTGATGACCTGTTTCGACAATCTCTTTGACTTCATCATCAATTGCTTTAGCAGTTTCATCACTGACATTGCGGCGGGGATTCATCATCCCATCTCCCAGAAAGCTTGACTGCTGACCTTTCTGGTAAGCTAAGGGGCCGAGAACTTTACTCATGCCATAGGTGGTTACCATTTGCTCCGCTAAATCCGTAGCTCGTTGCAGGTCATTGGAAGCGCCAGTGGTAATGCTATTAAACACAATCTCTTCCGCTGCCCGTCCACCAAGCAAGGTAGCAATCTGACCCTGGAGTTCTTTTTCATCCATTAAGAAGCGGTCTTCTGTAGGCATTTGCAAGGTGTAGCCTAGTGCTGCCATCCCCCGTGGCACAATGGAGATTTTAGCGACTTTACTACCACCAGGCATCAAAGCACCAACTAGAGCATGACCGACTTCATGGTAAGCAACGATAGTTTTCTCTTTGTCATTGAGTACCCGGCTTTTCTTCTCTAGACCAGCTACGACTCGCTCAATCGCTTCAGCAAAGTCGGCTTGAGTTACTTTTTCCTTGCGGTTACGGGCAGCTAACAGGGCTGCTTCATTAACGAGATTAGCAAGATCAGCACCAGCAAAACCAGGAGTACGAGTTGCGATCGCTTTTAGATCTACATCTTCCCCAAGCTTCACTTTCTTAGCATAGATTTCCAGAATTTTCAAGCGACCGGATAAGTCTGGACGGTCTACTAACACTTGCCGATCGAATCGTCCTGGACGTAACAGAGCTGGGTCTAGGGTTTCAGGGCGGTTAGTCGCTGCTAAGACAATTACCGTGGCATCACCAGCAGCAAATCCATCCATTTCCGTTAGCAACTGGTTGAGGGTTTGTTCCCGCTCATCGTTGCCACCAACAAAACCAGAACCACTAGCACGGGACTTACCAATAGCATCCAATTCATCAATGAAAATAATACAGGGAGCTTTCTTTTTGGCCTGTTCAAATAAATCCCGAACTCTGGCAGCACCAGCACCCACAAACAGTTCTACAAACTCCGATCCAGAAATACTAAAGAATGGTACACCAGCTTCTCCAGCTACTGCTTTAGCCATTAGGGTTTTACCCGTTCCAGGAGGTCCAACTAATAGCACTCCTTTTGGAATTCGCGCTCCTATGTTAGTAAACCGTTGGGGCGTTTTGAGAAAATCCACAATTTCCTGTAATTCAGTCTTTGCTTCTTCTACCCCTGCCACATCATTAAAGGTAACTTTCGTGGCATCATCTTGCACATAAACCTTAGCTTTACTCTTGCTAATAGACAGAGCACCTTGGGGTCCGCCACCACCAAAACGTCCTGCAAAAAACTGCAAAATGCCAACAAAAATCAGTGGAGGTATCACCCAGCTGAGCACGATGGCAAACCAGCTTCGTTTAGGGGGAGGAGCAGCAGCAAATTCTACTCCTTTATCTTCTAGCCGTTGGGGTAACTCTAGATCATAGATTGGGGTGGTAATCAGAATTTGTCCTGGCTGTTCAGTATCAGCTTTGAGCTGATACTGGATTTGGTCTTGCCCAACATAAACCCGCGCTACCTGTCCATCTTGGACTTGGTCAATAAACAAGCTGTAGGGTACCCGAGAGATTTTCTGTCCAAAAAACCCAGGCAAGAATAGGTTAGCTACAAGAAATAAACCCCCTAAAAATAATAGAATATTGCCAATTAGGCGAGAGCGAGGGGGTTGAGGTTTGTCTTTAATACTCATAGATGCAAGGTAGTTAAATGCAAACTAGTGTTTGTTTAAAATGCTTTTGTTATACAGGCTGAAAGCCCTTACTTTTAGCCTACCAGGGTACGGTTAAAAGTTATACCGATTGTTCAAAGTAGGACTACAGATGCAGATGAGGAGATGGGGAGATGGGGAGATCAAAAGGACGTGTAGCGGTGTCAGCCCTAAGAATTGGTATTAACTCTAAAATTCCAGACTTACTTGATCAGGGTAAACCCATCTTATTTTGAAATGCCTACGATAGGTATTTTTGCTTATTAATTGTGAAATCTTTGGTCAGTAAGGCTTTTAGTATTTAGATGGGCTAGATAAGTATTTTTGCGTATTAATTGTGAAATCTTTGGTCAGTAAGGCTTCTAGAATTTAGATTGGTTTATTATATATAGCATTTCGTGTAGGAATTGGAAAAAACGATTACCGTTTTTGACCTTGTCTTTATGCAGTCACTCATGAGGGAAACCCCCTTTGGCGGCGCTGCATCGCTACCAAAAATCCCTATATAGTTGATTAACTCTTGCCTCTTGCCTCTTGCCTCTTGCCTTTTCCTAAGGGATTCTGTTCACAACTCAACTATAAATGCTATATATCGAGAGATAGATTTAGACGGCTTCCAACCAATCAAAGATTTGATCTAATTGATCTAATGAAATTAGTCCGTATTGCCACAGAATCATCGGTAAAAAGTTTGGGCTTGGTTCGCCCTGGCGTAGGGCCAGGGCAATGGAAGCCCTAGGAATCTCTAACTCTTCCTGTAACCAGCGAATCAATTTAGTGAGCACTGAAGACTGCATCGACCTCTGGTTTAGGAATTGGGCAGAGAGTTGCTAGCAAAAGCATCCATGGCATAGGCCGGAGTGCGTACGCTATAGTCAGTGTCTTGACCAGTCACGGATTTGGCCAGTTTGTTGAAAGAGTTACTACGCCAGTTGCGCTCATGGATGGGCTTGGTTTGCTCACCACGGAAGTAAGCTTGAGTACCAATTAGCGCAGCAGCAGTCCAACCAACAATTAACAGTGCAATTACAATAGTCATGATTTTCTCCTTTGTGTTTTATAAGCTAGTGGTCAAACAAGTAACGAATGGTTTAGCTGATACCGAAGGCAGTCAAAATTAACAAGCTGACTAAAAAGCTAGCAATAGCACCTTGGGTAATATAATTACGCTGCTGTTCAAGTGTTGGGAAGTCTGCGTAGTAAATCTCGGTTTCAGGAGCGTAGTTATTGAGGACTCCGGTTTCATCAACGGTGGTGTACATAGTGGACTTGGTAATAGTGTTAGTGCTGAAAGTCATTTGCTTTTTTTCTCCTTTGGTCTTTATGTAAATAAATGGGTCAAACCGTTAAAGCATTGCTTGATCACAGTGTCAAAATCACAGTGTCAAATGCTTCAAGATTAGGAATTGGGTAGAGAGTTGCTAGCAAAAGCATCCATGGCATAGGCCGGAGTGCGTACGCTATAGTCAGTTTCTTGACCAGTCACGGATTTGGCCAGTGTGTTGAAAGAATCACTACGCCAGTTGCGCTCATGGATGGGCTTGGTTTGCTCACCACGGAAGTAAGCTTGAGTACCAATTAGCGCAGCAGCAGTCCAACCAACAATTAACAGTGCAATTACAATAGTCATCATTTTCTCCTTTGTGTTTTTTACAAGCTTTGGGTTTAACAAGTAATGAATGGTCTTAGCTGATACCGAAGGCGGTCAAAATTAACAAGCAGACTAACAAGCTAGCTATAGCACCTTGGGAAATATAATTACGCTGCTGTTCTACTGAAGGGAAGTCTGCGTAGTAAATCTCGGTTTCAGGAGCGTAGTTGTTGAGGACTCCGGTTTCATCAACCGTGGTGTACATAGTGGACTTGGTCATGGTGTCAGTGCTGAAAGTCATTTGGTTTTTTCTCCTTTCGTCTGTGTTTTACAAGCTTTGGGTCAAACCCTTAAAGCATTGCTTGATTAGGAATTGGGCAGAGAGTTGCTAGCAAAAGCATCCATGGCATAGGCCGGAGTGCGATCGCTATAGTCAGTGTCTTGACCAGTCACAGATTTAGCCAGTTTGTTGAAAGAATCACTACGCCAGTTGCGCTCATGGATGGGCTTGGTTTGCTCACCACGGAAGTAAGCTTGAGTACCAATTACCGCAGCAGCAGTCCAACCAACAATTAACAGTGCAATTACAATAGTCATCATTTTCTCCTTTGTGTTTTTTACAAGCTAGTGGTCAAATAAGTAACGAATGGTTTAGCTGATACCGAAGGCAGTCAAAATTAACAAGCAGACTAACAAGCTAGCTATAGCACCTTGGGAAATATAATTACGCTGCTGTTCTACTGAAGGGAAGTCTGCGTAGTAAATCTCGGTTTCAGGAGCGTAGTTGTTGAGGACTCCGGTTTCATCAACCGTGGTGTACATAGTGGACTTGGTCATGGTGTTAGTGCTGAAAGTCATTTGCTTTTTTTCTCCTTTCGTCTTTATGTAAATAAATATAACACTATGTAAACTTTTGTTTCAATAGCTTGACAGGAACTTTTTGTAGGGTTAGCCGTATAGGTGTAGGTGTAAAAACCCGACAAAAAGGTAAAAAGCCTAAATTTTGAAGATTAAGCAAGAGTAAATAGGCGTAATTACTGCTAATTACGCCTATAAAACCAAATAATCGCTGCTAATCCTTATTTATAAGTGTTTAAATCTAAGTCTTTAAGTCTAAGTGTTTAAGTCTGAGTGTTTAAGTTCTTACTTTCGGCATATATCTTTGGGAATAGATGGCATACCCCCAGCCCGATCCTACTCAGCCTAAAGATGAGGAGTTGATAGGCTGATCAGATGTGTAGCAAGATGTTTGGACAGGAGTGACTGGGTAAGTCCTGTTGATAGAAGCAAATGTTTTGGCAAAAAAGTAACTTCAGATATAGCGTTTCTTATACCTATGAGGTAAACAGGGTTTTTTCCCACTTCTGACTTCCCTGCTCCCAGCTCCGTTCGCACCTCAAGCAGCGTCTGGCTCTGCCAGTAAGCGTGGCCCACGGCCTTAGCTCCCATTAACCGGCGTAAGTACCTCACCCAATTGAGAACTGCTATATGCGATCGCATTTCAAGAGCCCATGATTGGACAGCAGCAAAGGGTGGCAAGGATCATGCCTACCCTTTTGATTACTCCTACAATTGATCACTCCTGCAACAGAGTCTTAGACACAATTCTGGTTTTCTTACGATCAGCTTCTGAGAGGTCTTCCCCAGTTTGCAAAATCGTAGCATTAGTTTGCAGTACCGTTGCGGCTCCTTTATCCCCCATCTGGATAGCAGTTTTTGCCGCAGTTTGTAACATGGTGGCAGCCCCGACGCGATCGCCCTGCTGTAATTTCGTTTCCGCAATTTGAGTCTGACGATATTTAGCTAAAGCTAGAATATGCTTCTGTACCTCAGGATTGGGAACTGGTTGATAAGCCTCCTGGAAATTTGCCTGGACTGGCACGATTTCCGAGAGTAACTCTTGGGCACCACTGGATGGATCATCATATTTGACTTGTACATGGGCAATGGTTTGACGACCCTCTGGCATTTTCCCAACATACAAGTTAGCGAGAATCACCCGTTGTGAATCAGTCATCAAATCTCCCAAACGTACCATAAAGCGATCGCCTTCTGATTGTGCTGGGAGTTCAATCGCATCTGGTTCTACTTGGGCGATGGGTTTGAGTTCTGCTAACCGCACTTTTGGCATTAAATCCAACAACAGATAAGCATTAGTTAAGCCAACAGACTGCATGCGGTTGAACAAACGTGCAAACTCACTCAGGGCTTGCTCTGGTTCTTCAATGTAAGACAAGCTACCAGTAGCAATATCCGCAATTTTTTCCAAAATATCTTGGTTCCAGTTGGCACCGAATCCCAGACTGTTGATAGTCAAGTTATTTTCAGCAGCCAGTTCAGCTAATTTTATGCAGCTTTCATTGTTTCCATGTTCGTTTTCCCCATCAGTGAGGAGAAACACCTGAGATACCGTGTCTTGTTTAGCTTTAATTAATTCTTTAACCCCTAGCTTTAGACCTTCATCAATGGCAGTACCCCCATCAGCCCCAAGTCGGTTAATCTTTCGTTTGATTTGGTCTAGGTTGCCCATCGGTTGATTGCGAACCAGCACTTTCGCTCTGTGGTCAAAGGCCACAATCGAGAGGCGGTCATCCGGTTGCAGGCGCTCAATTAACCCTACTGCTGCTTGCTTGACAGTTTCCAGAGGCTGTCCATGCATGGAGCCACTGTGGTCGAGTACCAGACACAAATTCAACGGTACATTTCGACTGGAGGAAGCAGCGATCGCAGAAATCGCCATGGATAACTGACGCTGACTACTCGGTTGATTAGCATCAATATTAGTATCGTTAAGGGCTGGGTGCAAACCAACTTTCATTTTAGATAGCTCCTCAGGCAGCAAGGGTAATTGAT
The DNA here is from genome assembly GCF_010671945.1 of Moorena sp. SIO4E2. Lineage (NCBI taxonomy): Bacteria > Bacillati > Cyanobacteriota > Cyanophyceae > Coleofasciculales > Coleofasciculaceae > Moorena > Moorena sp. SIO4E2. The sequence continues at coordinate 1,675 of NZ_JAAHIE010000339.1, read as the reverse complement.
AATGGGTGTAGGGGCATCAGCCAACATGGGTCGAGCCATTGAGCTGCTTACAATAACCCCATATAAGGCAGTTTTCCCCCATGTTACAGTTTTTACCTTTCGGGGGCTAACCGGCACGAATAAAATCACGAAGAAAGTATGGCAAGCTACACTGGTTAAAGATAGTGCCATTATTGCAGCCCCAAATATCATGAAACGACCCATCCAGGCTGTTCAATCTACCTATTATGGTAGACCTGCCTACCGCACACCGCCACCAGACTTACCCTCGCTGTTGTTAAGTGAGCGGATTGTATATTTGGGTATGCCCTTGGTGAGTGCGGTAACAGAATTAATTATTGCCGAACTGTTGTATTTACAGTACGACGACCCAGACAAGCCAATTAAAATTTACATCAATTCCACCGGCACATCCCGTTACGATGGCCAACCTGTGGGTTTTGAAACCGAAGCTTTTGCCATCTGTGACACCATAAATTACATCAAGCCCCCTATCCACACTATTTGTATTGGTTCAGCCCTCGGGATGGCAGCCATGCTCCTCTCCGCAGGAACCAAAGGCTGTCGGGCAAGTTTACCCAATGCCACTATTGTCCTACATCAGCCCAGGAGTTATGCCCAGGGTCAAGCGACGGATATCCAAATTCGTGCTCAAGAAGTTCTGACCAATAAGAAGACGATGCTCGATATCCTGTCTCGCAATAGCGGTCAAGACCAAGAAAAAATTGCCAAAGATATGGATCGCTTCCTTTACATGACACCTCACCAAGCCCAAGAGTATGGTCTGATCGACAGGGTGCTAGAACCTCAAGAGCTTGATACTCCGATTCCTGCTGGTATTACTTAGGTCGTAAGCTATCAGCAATCAGCAATCAGCAATCAGCAATCAGCTTATTCGGATCAGTAAAACCAGCAGGGATTTTCAACCAGCCGTATAAGTGCACCCGATGCTTGTTTACTACCTCCCGTTGATTAGCATGATAGCTGACGGCTCACGGCTGATAGCTGAATGCTTACATAAATTGATCAATCTTTACATGCCCTTTTCCACAATCTAGTACTAACTCGGAGCAAATTATGCCAATTGGTGTGCCCAAAGTTCCCTACCAGATGCCAGGAAGTCAGTATACTGAGTGGATTGACATCTACAACCGTCTCTACCGGGAACGGATTATTTTTCTAGGCAAAGAGGTGGATGACGAAATCACCAACCAGATCATTGCGGTAATGCTATATCTCGACTCTGAAGATAATAGCAAAGATATTATCCTCTACATAAACTCTCCTGGTGGTTCAGTCACCGCAGGCATGGCAATATACGATACCATGCAGCATATCAAATCCGATGTAGTAACCGTTTGTGTTGGTCTAGCTGCCTCTATGGGGTCGTTCCTGCTAGCTGCAGGTAAAAAAGGAAAACGAATAGCTTTGCCTCACTCCAGGATTATGATTCACCAACCCTCTGGGGGAACCCGTGGACAAGCTACGGATATTGAGATTGAAGCTAGGGAAATTTTGCGGATCCGCCATCAACTCAATGAAATCTACGCCCAAAATACCGGTCAATCCCTAGAGAAAATCGAAAAAGACATGGATCGGGACTTTTTCATGTCAGCGGATGAAGCCAAGGAGTATGGCTTGATTGACCAAGTCATTGATCAGAGAGCACCCTAGA
>NZ_JAAHIE010000338.1:0-8236 GCF_010671945.1 Moorena sp. SIO4E2 | reverse complement strand
TGCTTAAAAGCCGCAGGTCACAAAGTACAACTAGCTAGTAATCCTATATTCAAGGACTTTGTTAAGAGCAGAGGTTTAGACTTTGCGCCAGTGGGAGACAACCCTCAAGAATGGGTGAAACAGTTTAACGCACAAACCAGTAGGAAGAAGTCAGCTTTGGCTAAAAAAGCCATTCTTTGGCGTATTGTTGGCTCCACTGTTGAACAGATGATGACTGATGCTTGGAATTGCTCTCAGGATACACAAGCAATCATTTATTCTACCCTAGCACTGCCTGGATATCATATTGCTGAAAAATTAGGCGTTCCTTGCTACGCAGCTTATAAAAATCCAATTACTCCTACTCGTGCTTTTCCTCACCCACTGCATACATCAACATTCAATTTGGGAGGAATTAACAACAGGCTGACTTATGTTTTTGAAGAACAATTCCGTTGGCAATTGACTCGAAAAATAATTAATCGCTGCCGACAGGAAATCCTCAAATTACCTCCTGTTCCCATTACAGGTTTCTATTCTCAGCAGCAAAAGCAACAACTTCCCCTTCTCCATTGCTTCAGTCCTAGTGTGATTCCAAAGCCTTCTGATTGGCTTGAGCGGGCATATGTCACGGGATACTGGTTTTTAGATCGGCCCGATGACTGGCAACCCCCAAAAGAACTGGTAGATTTCATAGCGGCTGGTTCGCCCCCAATATCTATTGGCTTCGGTAGTATGAGCGATCTTGAAGCAAAAGCACTAACAGAATTGGTGTTGAATGCTTTGGTTGAGACTGGACAGCGAGGGATCCTGTTAACAGGATGGGGAGGTTTGAGTAATACCGATTTACCGGATAATGTCTTCAAGATTGATTCAGTTCCCCATGATTGGCTGTTTCCCCAAATGAGGGCGGTAGTTCATCATGGTGGTGTTGGTACAACGGCAGCTGTTTTGCGGGCTGGTGTACCATCAATAATTGTCCCTTTTGCTGTAGATCAACCTTTTTGGGGGCAAACGGTGGCTTCCTTGGGTGTTGGCACGTCGCCGATCCTACGCAAAGACTTAACAGCAGAAAAATTAGTTGCTGCAATTCGCACTGCCACCAGTGATGAAGCTATGAAGGCTCGCGCTCGCGTTTTAGGGGAAAAGATTCGTTCTGAAGATGGCGTAGCAAAGGCGGTAGAAATTTTTCATCGCCATTTACCAAATTATTAGATATGAGGATATCTGTATGAAACTGTTTGAAACGACTACGGAAATGGGTCATGAGCAAGTGTTATTTTACCAGGATCAAAAGGTAGATTTAAGGGCTATCATCGCACTCCACGATACCAGCCCAGGAAAAGCTATGGGGGCAACTCGTTTATGGCCCTATGTTTGTGAAGAAGATGCCTTGAGAGATGTTCTGCGTCTGAGCCGTGGGATGACTTACAAGGCGGCTTGTGCGAATATTCCTGTGGGTGGAGGTAAGGGCGTAATTATTGCTAATCCTCAGAACAAAACTGATGAAATGTTAAAAGCTTATGGACGGTTTGTGGAGAGTCTGAAGGGACTTTTTATTACAGGTCAAGATGTCAATCTTTCTCCTAAAGATGTGCGGACAATTCAAAGTGAAACCAACTATGTAGTTGGTGTATATGAAAAGTCAGGAGGACCGGCTCCACTTACGGCTAGAGGAGTTTTGTTAGGGATTAAAGCAGCTGTAGAGTTTTGTTGGCAGACACAAAGACTGGATGGACTGAAAGTTGCAGTTCAAGGTTTGGGTAATGTCGGTCAAAGTCTTTGCAAGTATTTACACCAAGAGGGCGTAGAACTTTTTGTTAGTGATTTAAACCCGAATAAAACTGAAATAGCAAAAATATTATATGGAGCCAAGGTAGTAGAACCAAGTGAAATTTACTCCCTTGATGTTGATATTTTTTCTCCTTGTGCTTTAGGGGGAGTTTTGAATAGTTTAACTATTCCTTTAATTCAAGCCAAAATTATTGCTGGTGCAGCAAATAACCAACTAGAAGATGAACAAAGACATGGTCAAAAAATTGAATCAAGAGGAATTATTTACTGCCCAGATTATGTAATCAATGCTGGGGGATTAATCAATGTATACAATGAAATGATTGGTTATGAAGAAGAAAAAGCATTTGAGCAGCTTGATAATATCTATTCTACTATTCAAGAAATTTTACTTTTAGCAGATGAACAGAAAATCAATACTGGTGAAGCTGCTAGACAGTTGGCAGAACAACGCATACTTGAAATCAAAAAAAGCAAGTTTCAACTAATTTAATAGTATAGCGGTTTCTAGTCTAATGAGGTACACATAATTTTTTCCGTCTTCCCTCACTTCCCCTCCTGGGAGGGGTTAGGGGTGGGTTCCTATTATGACTTCACTGCTCCCTGCTCCCAGCCCCCCTTCCGCGCGGGGGCTTAGGGGGGATTCCTGCTCCCTAAAACCTTAGGTGCGCTTTCCGCATTAAGAATTAAATTCGCCACGGGTCGCACCTCAAAAATTTGTACCTCACCTAATTGAAAACCGCTAGAAATAGGTAAATATGGAATTAAATTCTGACATGACAGCTAATGACATTGACCAAGGTACTAATAATGATCTGGATTTGATTGTGCCGGATGAAGAGAGTGTTGAAGTTGCTAATTAAGATACAGATAATTCAGATGAAACAGCAGTAGTCCCAAATTTGTATAAGCGTTTATTAAAATATGCCTGTCAGCAAAAAACGCTGAAATTAGTTGCTGCAATTCCCACTGCAACCAGTGATGAAGCTATGAAGTATCGCCCTCGTCTTTTAGGGTAAAAGATTCGTTCTGAAGATGGCTTAGCAAGGGCGGTAGAAATTTTTCATCGCCATTTACCAAATTATTAGATATGAGGAGCTATGTATGAAACTGTTTGAAACGATTGCATAAATGGCTCATGATCAAGTATTTTTTGATCAGGATCGAAAGGTAGATTTAAGGGCAATTTTATCACCAACCATTGTAAGCATTCAGCCGTCAGCCGTCAGCCGTCAGCCATTCGCGTTCGCGCAGCGTGGCCATAGGCCAAGCGTGGCCATTCGCGTTCGCGCAGCGTGGCCATAGGCCAAGCGTGGCCATAGGCCAAGGCCAAGGCTCACGCTGCGCGAACAGCTTATTTTATTCAAAAGCACCTCAAGTAGCGCATTAGCTGATAGCTGATAGCTGAATGCTGATAGCTGATAGCTGATAGCTGAATGCTGATAGCTGAATGCTGATAGCTGAATGCTTACCAACCATTTACCCAGTATTGTATTGTTTAAGATTTTATTTGTAGTACAATGACACCAGATAAAGAAAAACGATTGAAAGGGAAAAACGAGTCTGATTTTTTCCTCATTTCCTTTCCTAAATGCGGTCGAACTTGGCTGCGATTGATGTTAGGAAGAGTTTTCCAGATGCACTTTAAGTTAAAGGATGCTAATATTTTAGAACTAGACAAATTGAGAGAATTACATCCCGATATTCCCAAGATTTGTGTATCCCACGACGATAAACCGCAATGGAAAAAACCGGATGAGTTGGTAACCTCAAAAGCTGAATATCAAGACAAACGGGTAATTTTTTTAGTCCGAGATCCCAGAGATGCGATCGTCTCTAACTATTACCAGAAAACGAAACGTCGCCAAGCTTATGACGGTAGTTTATCGGAATTTATTCGCGAAGAGAATGGTAGTTTCGCCACACTTATCCTTTTTTATAATATCTGGGCAGAAAATCGAGAGGTACCCCAAGATTTTTTACTGGTTCGCTATGAAGATATCCATCGCGATCGCCAAAAAGAATTGCGTCGGATGTTACATTTCTTAGGTTTACCAGAAATTGCCGACGATTTGATTGCAAAAGCAGGAGAATATGCTATTTTTGAGAATATGCGCAAAATGGAAGTCGAAAATAAATTTAACTCGCCGCGCATGAGTGCGGTAGATCCTGGAGATATCAACTCTTACAAAACTCGCAGAGGTAAAGTAGGTGGATTTAAAGACAACTTGAGTACAGCCGATATTGATTATCTCAATTGTATAATGAAAGAAAGTCTGTCAGTTTTTTATGGTTATGAGGTATGAAAGAAAGTAATCATTTGTTTGTCTCCGGTGTGCCGCGCTCGGGAACAACCTTGCTACAGCTAGTTTTGTCTGCACATCCCCAGATTACCGTAACGCCCGAAACGCTTTTTATTGAGCAATTATTTGCCAAAAATTTTACTACCAAACAGTTAAATCGAGAACAGAAAGAGGTGGCGATCGCCTTAATGCGATCGGACAAAAAACTCAACAGTTGGCCAAATTTTAACCTCGACAAATTTATCGCCACCGTTTCCTGGGAAACCGACTTAAGCATCAGTCAGCTTCTTGACTCTCTCTTTAATTTTTTTGCTTGCCAAAACAATAGCGGTACAGACTATCTCGGCAACAAAAAAGGCTGTTACGTTAAGAAACCTTATGCAGATTATACCAAAAAAGTCTTCCCCGATGCTCGATTTATCTATATTGTCAGAGACCCCAGAGATATAGTTCGCTCAATACTCGATACTTTCGATTTTGTAAAATCTCCAGGAGAAGCAGCAACAATTTGCCAAAGTCTCGGTCAGGGTATCTGGGAAAGACAGGAAAACTTTCCCGAAGCTGTCTTCGTAGTCCGTTATGAAAACCTGATTTTAACACCAGAAAAAGTTTGCAGCAAAATATGCGCCTTTTTGGATATTTCCTTCGACAAGCAGATGTTGAATTTTTACGAACTAAACAAAGGGGGTTCCCGTTTGCTGGGGGTGACTAAAGACATTCATCCCCACACCAAAACCCCCTTTAACCCAGAATTAATTCAACAGTGGCAGAAACAAGGATGTTTTACCGACCAAGAATTAGAAACAATTGAAACAATAACTAGCGATTACTTCAACCGTTATGGTTATGAAACATATTCTAGTTTTTTGTCCTGAATGTCTAGTGGTTCTAACTGACTGGATTTTTGCGGAAATTGCCGGGAGTGCAGAGAAGCATACCTTCCCCCTTTAGCAATTAATTCTGGGTGCGTTCCGGTTTCGACAATGCATCCGGACTCTAAAACAACAATTTTATCTGCCTTTTCAATCGTGGAAAGTCGGTGAGCAATAACTAAACTCGTGCGGTCTTTTAATAGTTGCTGCAAAGACTCTTGGATAAGTTGTTCGGACTCGGTATCCAGGGCAGAAGTTGCTTCGTCAAGGATGACAAATTGGGGATTTTTAAGGAGAATGCGAGCAATAGCTAAACGCTGTCTTTGTCCTCCCGAAAGTTTCACGCCGCGTTCGCCAATTATGGAGTTGTAACCCTCCGGAAAGTTGATAATAAAATCATGGGCATTAGCTGCTTTAGCGGCGGCTTCAATTTCCGCATCCGTAGCATCAATCTTGCCATAAGCAATATTATCTCGTACCGTGCCGTAAAGGAGTAAAGTTTCTTGGGAAACAATTCCGAGATGCGATCGCAGAGACTCCAAACTGATATCCTGCAAATTGCGATTATCAATTAAAATTTCCCCTTTTTGAGGGTCGTAAAAACGAGCAGCTAGTTTCGCCACGGTGCTTTTTCCCGCACCAGAAGAACCCACTAATGCCACAGTCATTCCCGGTTTTATCTCCAGAGTAAAGTCATGTAGAACTGTCTCCCCTTCCTGATAACCAAACTCGACATTTTCAAATTTCAGGTTACCTTCTACGGAAGTTAATACAACTGCATCTTCCTTTTCTTTTACTTCTGGTTCCATTTCCAAAATTTCAAAGACTCGCTCCGAACCAACAAGCGCTCTTTGCACGAGCTGAATCATTCTGCTAAAACGTCGGATTGGTCTATTAACTTGATAGACATAGGCTAAAAAAGCAGCTAGTTCACCAATAGTCAGACGACCAACTATTACTTCCCAGGAACCAAAAACCAATACGATTGCACTGCCAATGTTGTTGAGGACATCAATAACCGGAAAGAAAATTGACCAAAGACGAGTAGCGCGAATATTCGCCTCCATATAGCTACGGCTTTGTTCAAAAAAACGGTTAATTTCGTACCGTTCGTTACCAAAAGATTTGATGACGTGAATATTGGAAATTGTATCTTGGAGATGATTGTTAACCGCTGCGGCTTGCTCTTCCACCTCTCGGTAAGCACCCCGCATTAATTTGCCAAAAACTTGCGTCATATAAATCGTCAGGGGCCAGGTAAAAAGCAGCAGTAGACTCAATTGCCAATCAGCAGTCAACAGATAAACAATAATGACAATCACGGTGAAAACATCTACTAAAATTTCCGCAATGTCAGCAGTAACTAAAGTACCAATTGTATTGACATCTTTCGCCAACCGTGACATTAAATCCCCCGTCCGCTGATTTTCAAAAAAGCTAATTGATAGCCCCTGAATATGTTTGTACATATCGTTGCGGATGCTGTCAATTATTCTTTCACCAAACAAAGACATCAGATAGGTGCGAGCGTAATTAAGCACCCCCGTAAGGATGGAAATAAAAAAAATTGCGGCTGCTATCCAAGGTAATAAATTCAATTGTTTGGTGGGGATAACAACGTCAATCGTGTAGCGAGTAACCTGGGGAATGAGAACCTGCATAATTGACAGACAAATAATTACCACTAACGCGACAAAGAAGGGTAACTTGTTTTGCCAAACATATTTAAATATTCGCTGGAACAGCTTTTTTACTGCTCTGGTTGTATCTAATTTACCAACATCACTTTGGGCAATATGTAGAACTATGTTGCTTGTCACTTATCCTAACTCCGAATCTGTCTTATTTTTATTCTGTCACGGCAAGGACTGGTTTTTCCGGGAAAGGAAAATTTAAATCTGTGATGGGAGCATTTCTTTTATAGCATTTGCTCTTATTAGTGTGATATGCGGAAAATGGCAGAAACCCTTATGCTCCTTATGCTGTCTGCTATGGGTGCATCTCATATTTGCTTAGCTGCCCGAACCCTAAAGGGCCCGGCTACACGAACAAAGCCCGCCTGCGCGGGCTAGATTACTTGCATTGAGATGCACCCGTCTGCTATTTACCGTACCTCATTAATATAAGGTACAGTATTTTTTCTTGTTACCTGTTCCCTGTTCAGGGTAAGCGCAAGAAAAATTGAGCCAAAATGTGATATAGAGCCAAGATTATGACCATATTAAGCCTTGATTCTCAGCACTTGAGAAAATGGTTAAAAATTAATGTTTTTCACCGTCAATTATAGGGCCGCATCCGAGGTTCGTTCTCCGACAGTTATAAACACTAAGTCTAGTTTTTTAATCTCTACACTTCCCACTTAAATTATTCATTAATTTTACCAGCAATTTCCACAAATCAACGCTCTCCCCTAGGGTCTATTTCTTCTTGACAGCGCAAATATCATACCATTTTTTTTGCGTTGCTGAATATGGAAATGGTTTAACCATAAAGGGGAATTTTATGATTGATTAAATAATAAATAAGAAGCCTAATTGATAACTCCAACATTTCTTCAGATTTAGAGTAACAAAGAGTTCGTCGATGTAGTCTGGCTAAATAATGTCTCAATCTTGTATTTTCCTTCTCTATTCTAGTCATATAAGTTTTCTTGGTTAAATGATCAAGATCATCAATAAACATTTTATAAACAACATATTTATCAGTAGAATACCAAAAACTATGCCAACATTTTATAATTTTCCAAAGTTTTTTAAAAGTTTCCGAACTACGGTCACCAATTGTAAAGCTTAAAATCCCTGGATAGTGTTTGTTAGCGGCTGTCCTTTGAAGTTACCGTAAGAGAGTGGAGCCTTTATAGGGACAGGTTATGGGTAATAGTTTGAAGTTATATGAAATAAGGCTCCACTCTCTAAGGTTTCGTCCCAAACCCAAATTTTGTTTTTTTTTACAAATGTTTGTAGTTCATCTATTTGAGTTATTTCAGGAATTTCTTCAGTTAAACATAAATTTTCTAAGCCCGAACCAACTTTTTTTACCCAACTTATTATAGTGGTATGGTGGACACCAGTCACTCTTTCTATACCTCTGAAACCCATGCCATTGAGATACATTTTTAGGCATAGAGATTTAGTTTTTTTATCGTAACCACGTTCAATTTTTGACTCTATAAATTGTCGTCCACATTCGTTGCATTTATATCTTTGTTTTCCTCTTTGATGACCATATTTATGAGTTTTATTGCTATGACATTTAGGGCATTCCATGGTTTTATTTTTAGTATACCAT
>NZ_JAAHIE010000337.1:0-8240 GCF_010671945.1 Moorena sp. SIO4E2 | reverse complement strand
GGTTACTTAACCTTTAACCATATTCTCTATACCAATAGTCCCCGTTACGTATTAATGCCCAACAACCAGGCATGGCGTTGTCGAGACAACTACAAACCCGGTGATCCAGAGCCAGATGTCCGAGAAGAAGCCTTTCCTAAACTTTGGGAGCAACATCCAGAGGCACTGCTACAGTTACTATTAGAAAGCCAGTGTCATCAAGTTCATCAGTTTGCCGCCAAAGCCTTGAAGGTATGTCAGTCATTCTGTAATCAAATCGATACAGATACTGTAATCAGACTAATTAACAAACCCTACCCAGTAACCGCTCAACTCGGCTTTGAACTAGCAACACAAAAATATAATTCGGATAATCCCGACAATCCTAACCTAGACTTATTACTTGCCTTAGCCAACTGCCAGTTTCCACCAGCTCGTACTCAAGCCCATCAGTGGATACAAGCAATACCAACTCACTTGATCACCGGCAGTAACCTGATCATCCCTTTAGTGATCAGTCAACACTCCGATACCCGTACCTTTGCCCGTCAGTTACTGACTCAATCAATAGTAAGTGAAGCAACAGCCAAAGTATTAATCGGGCGAATGATTGCAGCAGTACTCGCACTAGAACCAACTCAAACCGATATCGGCAAAGACACTGCTCAAACCCTGCTTCTAGGTTTTACCCCCCAACTCCGGACATTGGGTATGGGAGTAGTACTAGATCTCCTCCAACACCCCATGCCAGAAATCCAGGAATTGGGAGCAAGAATCCTATTCAATCACGAAACTCCTGCCGCTGACTTACCACCCAAATTAATTGAATCACTCCTCAACGCTTCCCATCAGTCAGTGCAAGGGATTGGGGTTCAGATTTTCGGTCAACTTCCCGATCAACGGTTGCTACAAGACTACGACTTAGTATTAGCGATCGCAACCAATCAACAAGCACACTTGCGTCAAGGTATTCGTCCAGTAATTCAGCGCTTAGGAAAATTATATCCAGAATTTGTCACTCAGCTAGCCACAGAAATCATTAGCCTATTGCAGCTACCAGAAAGACATCAAGGTGTTCACCAAGATTTAGTCCAACTGCTACGAGAAGACTTACCCAGCTGGATGACTATGATTACCAAAGACAACGCGATGGAACTTCTCCAAGCCAAATCATCAGCCGCTCAAGAATTAGTAGGATTAGTACTCCAAGCTAACTATACCACTTGGGGATTAGAATTAAAAATTCCTGACATTGTTAAACTAGCCAATCATGAAATCCTATCCGTCCGTCAAGCCGCTTGGACAATGATTGAGCAAAGGCTCAACCGTATCCGTAGCAATTCTCAAGACATGTTAGCCGCAGTGCGATTACTAGAAGCAAAATGGCAGGATTCCCGAGAATTTGCTACCAAACTCTTTAGCCAACAAATTACCGAACAAGACTGGACACCTGAAGTCATGGTCAGTATTTGTGACAGTACTCGGGATGATGTTCGTCAATTTGGGCGGAATTTAGTCCTACGTACCTTTCAGCAGAGTTATGGTCAAGATTATCTGCTTAAATTTAGTGAACATCCCAGCCAAGACATGCAGCTATTTGCCACTAACTATCTAGAACAGTATGCCGTAGATAATCCCGACCGTTTGCAAGACTTAATCCCTTACTTTATCAGTATTTTGTCTCGGGTTAATCGCGGACGAATTGCTAAACAGCGCGTCTTCGCATTTCTAGAAGCTGAAGCCCAAAAAAGCCAAGCAGCTGCTAAAATAGTAGCAGAAATATTAACACGACAATCCATCACAATGGCTATTGGTGATAAAGCCCGTTCAATTCAGCTCATGCTTAAAATTCACCAAAACTATCCTACTATTCCTCTTCCTATTCAGGTTAAACCAGTATCCGAATTAAGAGGAGTGTAGGGATTTATCAGTTGTGTATTGTAGGGAGTCGGGAGTCAAGCACACCGAGGGAGTCGGGAATAGGGAGTAGCGATAGTACGAGAAACCCTATAGCATTTTCAACTATATCCTGATCGCTTATGAAACAAAGTAATGATTCAGGATAACACCAAAAAATCTTATTATCTATTTCCATTATCTATTTCATAATTTTCCCGATTCTAAATTCTAAATTCTAAATTCTAAATTCTAAATTCTAAATTCTAAATTCTAAATTCTAAATTCCCGATTCCCTTATTAACAATAAAAAAAATAATTCAATACCCTAAAAACCATGGAATTTAACTACGCCTATAAAAATAGTACAGCAGTTAGCGATCGCGGCAGCAGTACCCAAATGTCTTTCTCCCCAGACACCAAGCGTCCTCCCACTTACTTCATTGGTGAATTAGGGAAAAATGTAGCCTTTCGAGAAGCCATCAGCGCCCTACATGACGTAGTAGTTTCCGATTTACGCTTCAAACCCAAAGACAGAACCGAGTATAAACAATGGCGTGCCAACCAAGACCAACAAGACTGGCAACTGATAGCCGCACAACGCCAAGACCTCGCCAATAAAATTCAACCCTTACAAGCAGAACTAAATCAATTAAATCAGAACCGATATCAACGATTATCCACCTTTTATAAAGCCAGACAGCAGTACTACAATTACCTCTATGAAAAAGACCGTGATGCCTGGTTTGTCCTCGATCCAGTAATTACCGTTCATCCCGATGAAGTCTTCTTTGAATGTTTCAGCCAAGATGAATCCAGTTATGGGCGACTAGGAGCCAGCTACGAAGTATTTAAAACTATCAAGGAATTCGCCTGCGGTACAACAAACATAGATTACTCCGCCGCCCTTTACAACGAATTTCAAAAAATCCGCAGTTACAAGACAACCCAATTTGAAATTGACCCCTCCGGTTTTGAAGTAAAAACCACCCATGAAGCAGCATTTAAAGAAGTCAAAATTGACCTACCAGACAGTTGGGTAAGAGGATTTCTACAAGTCAGTTCCGCCATGGCCTTACCCGCCACCACCTTTGACTTGCAGCCCATGGATATTCACAATATCTGTTTTGTGTTGCGTCGCCACAAAGAAAAAACTGGCCCACGGGGAATGCGTTACCATCTCAAACCAGGAGAACCCGTGCGAATAGTATTTGAGCCTTGGAACATCGAAGTAGTCTGTTCGCGATCGCCCTATCAAGGTTCATCAGAACAGGTCATCCGAGTTTGGGGACGCCGCCGCCTCCACATCCTAGAACGTCTTATCCCCATTGCCAACAAATTTACCATTCACCTACTCGGAACCGGTATGCCATCCTTTTATGTAGCTGACCTAGGGGATATGTCCTTTACCCTCGGCTTATCAGGATGGACAGCTAACGATTGGGCACAAGCGGGTAACTTTGACTTAATGGCACCCCGTGCAGATGTAGACCAGTGGACTCAACAACTCATTTTTGACGCACTCAGAGAAAACTGGGTCGAAAGTCCCCACAGTCTCGCCCAGCGCTTAGACTTAAGCCCGACTGCTGTCCTAGGTGCCTTAGGAGCTTACACCCAAGCCGGACGAGCCATTTACGACTTAAACAAGCAAGTATATCGAGTCCGGGAACTATCTCGAGAGCCCTTACCCATGGAACGGTTACGGTTTGCCAATCAGCGAGAAGAAACAGCAACCCGCTTCTTAAGTAACAATGCCGTACAAGTAACCTCAGTAAAAGACACTCAAGGTACACTCCAGCTACAGGGAAATGTCAGAGATAAAAGCAAAACCTATAATCCCGCTTTGACAATTGATCCCGATGAGCGTATAATAGCGGCAGAGTGTACCTGTAATTGGTATCAGCAAAATAAGCTGTACAAAGGTCCTTGTGAACACATTCTGGCGTTGCGGATGCAGCACGCTCGTCAGTCTCAATAAATCACGTCCATTCCAGCAGTTGGTAAACAGCCTTGCAATCTGGGCGGTGGATCGCCGTCCCTGCGATAAGTTCAACCACGCATCACTAGCCTGCTCGTGACTGTGCGGGCTATCGGGTGCTATCGCTATTACGGTTTCGTTTTCCTAAAACTAATTAGCGATAGCACCCGAGCCCGCTTGAGTTGAGCAGTCTAGTCCGAGGGAGTTTACGAAGGGGTAACCAACGGATTGGGCGTGTTTTTTTGGTGTTGCTTAATCTGGGAATGGTTAACCAGAAAAGGTAATTTTTTGAGATTTGAAATATAGTCATTTCAAATAACAATGGAACACTTTTTCGTATGAAACCCAATTAGAGCAATAAATAGTTTTCTCAATATAAATTGAAATGACTCTAATAAATAAGAAGGGCATTGCTTGATTGAGCAATGCCGATACTTTTGCTCCATCTTGGATAGTGAGTTGAAGAATTGATGGTAGAATTACATTCTCTTTTACCTAACACTAATTAATCGAGTTGCCCAACTAACCATAAAAAAACCATTAACAATTAACGATTTAGGTTCCTCCAATCTGAATATTGCGCACCCGCACCGGGACACAAGCATGGGTCATTTGAGCAATTTGTATCGGTTCGCCTTTACCACACATATGGGTACCAAACTGCTCCTGTTCCGAAGCTACTCCAATGGCATCAATACTATTCCAGAAATCAGTACTCATAGAATGATAGGTGACATCCTTGAGCATGCCCACTACTTTACCTTTCTCCACCTTCCAGAAAGCATCTCCACCAAACTGAAAATTACGTCGCTGCTGGTCAATGGAGAAACTACCTCTACCATCAATTAAAATCCCTTCCTCAGTCTCAGCAATCATTTCTGCGAGTGTGGCAGAGTGACTTCCTCCCTCTGCTCCCGGTTCCAACCCTAAATTAGGAATCCGCACCATCGGTACACTTGACCAACTATCCGCGTAAGCGCAACCGTTACTACTGGCATTACCTAGTCGATAAGCGGTTTCCCGGTCAGTGAGGTAGTCTACTAAAATGCCATCCTTGACAACATACCAATCTTGTGCAGGTACCCCCTCATCATCATAGCCTAAAGTACTACGTCCCCCCGATTGAGTGCGATCGCATTTAAAATTCACCCAAGGAGCAGCATATTGCAGCTTGCCCAATTTATCAGTAGTGGCAAAGCTAGTACCAGCAAAATTCGACTCATAGCCATACACCCGATCTAGTTCCGTAGGGTGTCCCACCGATTCATGAATCGTTAGGTGGAGATGACTAGGCTTCAGAATCAGAGTGCTGCGAATACCAGAAGATCCTTTAGGAGCATGAACCTTCTCTATTGCTTCTTCTGCTACCCGTTCTACCTGATTCAAAAGGTCTGGGGGTTGAATATGCTCGTAACCGATATTTAAAGGTGGACGCTCATAGCTACGGCTTTGAGCATCCCCATTAGCAACTGCTGTACAACCCATACCTGGATAGCTGCGGTAGATAGTCTGTTCAATTAGGGAATCAACAGTAGACGCAAAAATCTTGTCTTCACGAGTAAAACGCAGGAAAGAGTAAGCCTTTTTAATTCCGCGATCGCTATAGCTAAGCAATTGATTATTGATACGCAATAGTAAATCTGCTTTCTCAGTAATCGGTATAGTAAACGGGTCAATTTCGATCGGAGTAATATAGGTATCGCGATACGCTTTTACTGGGGCTAATCTTACCTGTGTTTGCTGAGAAAGGCGGCTACCTTTAGCAATCTCCACAGCTAAAGCCACCATTCGTTCCACTTCCTCTGGAGTTTTATAGGGACTAGCCGCAAAGCCCCAAGCGCCCTTTAGTAACACTCTTACCCCAAAGCCAGAACTAACATTATCACAGAGTTGGCTAAGGGAGCGATCGCGTGCAGTTAAGTTCTGATTACGGTAAGTACAAATACGGATATCTCCATACTCACAACCAGCTTTACGAATTAAATCAATCCCTAGTGTCGCCAAGTCTCTCGCCAAGTCAGTAGTCGTAATTGGTGCTAAGGCTTTTATCATTGTATGTAAAGTATGTAAATAATGTTTAAGAACAATGCCTAATATGGATTAAAGTTGCTATAATCGCACTGGCTAGATTATGATTAACCTAGCCCTCTCCTCATTTTAATAAACGTCAGTAAAATCAAGGTCGCTGGTTGTAAGCATTCAGCCTAATCCTAAAAGCAATAAGAACCAATAATAAATCAGCGTCTTTCTGGTTGTCCACAATCAATCATGTACTCCCACCCCTGGGTCAAATGCCTGAGTTTTCCTTGATTATTGATATCAAAACTATCGGCTAATCTCAAATAGCTTCAGGAATTATACATCTAGTTAGCTGGTAATAGTTAATTGGCTCCCGATTATCCATTACCCATTAGCGTTGACCACAAGGTATTCGTATTTAACTTGTTACCAATGGCGACCTGTCATCCCAGCAGGCGGAACCAGTTACCCTCTATTATCTTCCTAAAAAAAATTATATAAATTAGAATTTATACAGATTACAATTACTTAAAAAAAACTATGCTTACTGGTTCAATGTTAACAAAAATAATCACAATTTTTACCGCAATGGGAATGAGTGTACTTTTAGTAAAATCAGATTTATACAAGAGATTTAACCCTGAGCAATCTTACGCCACAGCAAATAACTACCATACCCAAGAAAACAAAACTGTAACCAAGATGGAATTTGGCCAGACTAAAGATGATCAGAAAGTTTATCTCTATACTTTAACCAATACCAATGGTTTAGTAGCTAAGATAACCAACTATGGTGCGACTCTTACTGAATTACACTTGCCTGATAACAGCGGTCAGCTAGACGATGTAGTGCTGGGATTTGATAGTCTAGAAGATTATTTTACGGCTAAGCGCTACCTATATTATGGTGCAATTGTTGGTCGCGTCGCTAATAGGATTAAAGATGCTCAGTTTACTCTCAATGGTGAAAAGTATGAGCTAGCTGCTAATGCCGGTTCCCATCACATACATGGTGGTAAAAAGGGTTTTGACAAAGTGGTTTGGAAAGCTGAACCGATTAACAGTAGCCAAGGACAGGCACTAAAACTAACTTATCTGAGTCCTGATGGAGAAGAAGGATATCCAGGTGATTTGACAGTTACAGCCATTTACACTCTGACTAACGATAATCAGTTAAAGCTGGAAATGACTGCTACCACTAACAAATCTACTCCAGTCAACTTGGTCAATCATTCATATTGGAACTTAGCTGGTCATGGTTCTGGAAATATTCTAGGACAATATTTAAGCATCAATGCCGATAAATATACCCCGACCAACGAACAGCGAATCCCTACA
This sequence comes from Moorena sp. SIO4E2, assembly GCF_010671945.1. Taxonomy (NCBI): domain Bacteria; kingdom Bacillati; phylum Cyanobacteriota; class Cyanophyceae; order Coleofasciculales; family Coleofasciculaceae; genus Moorena; species Moorena sp. SIO4E2. The sequence continues at coordinate 1,030 of NZ_JAAHIE010000337.1, read as the reverse complement.
GGAGAGATTAAATCAGTTAAAGATACACCCTATGACTTTACTAAGCCTCAGTTGATTGGAAATGGAATTAATCAGCTTAGAAATACCCTAAAGCAAAACTATCCAGGAGGCTACGACCTAAATTATGTCTTGAATGGAGAATCAGAAAAAATCCAACTGGCAGCTACTGTATATGAACCCAAATCTGGTCGGGTGATGGAGCTTCACACTAATCAGCCAGGAATGCAGTTTTTTTCTGGAAATCTTGGTAAACTGAAAACCGTGGGTAAAGGAGATATTGTTTATAAAAATCATCAAGGTTTGTGCCTAGAGACACAACATTTTCCTGACTCAGTCAATCAGCCTAACTTTCCTTCGGTTATCTTGCATCCAGGTGAAACTTACCGACACCTAATGGTTTATAAATTTTATACCAAACAAAATAATCTAGAAGAAATTATTGCTCCCAATACTCAAGTTGAAAAGGTAGCAGGAGGTTTTAAGTTTACTGAAGGACCTGTTTGGCATCCCGACGGCTTTCTGCTATTTAGTGATATTCCAGCTAATACCATTTATAAATGGCAACCAGAGCAAAAAACGGAGATTTTTCGTCAACCTTCTGGCAATGCTAATGGTAATACCTTAGACCGCTCAGGGCGTTTAGTTACTGCCGAACATAGTAATCGTCGTCTATCCCTAACACAGAAAGATGGAAACATTGTAACTCTAGCTAGTCACTACCAAGGCAAGCGGCTGAATAGTCCCAACGATATAGCAGTTAAATCAGATGGTAGTATCTACTTTACTGATCCTCCCTATGGCATCAAATCCGAACAAGAAGAATTAGGGTTTTATGGTGTTTATCGTCTAGCACCAGATGGCACACTAACCCTGCTTGTTGATGACTTTGTCCGCCCTAATGGAATTGTCTTTTCCCCAGATGAAACTAAATTATATGTGAATGATTCAGAAAGAGGTCATATTCGGGTTTTTGATGTCAAGCCAGACGGGATGTTAGAGAATGGAAAACTTTTTGCCGAACTGAAACCTC
>NZ_JAAHIE010000336.1:1137-8250 GCF_010671945.1 Moorena sp. SIO4E2 | reverse complement strand
GAGCATTAGGGGAAATAGCAATCCGTGTAGGAATTGAGATAATTTTGATGCCATATTCCCTACTCCCTGTTCCGGTGATCCGCTGTTCCCTTTGCTAAAGTGTTAGGTTTTCCTATTTAATCCCTAGGGCTATCCGGTCTAATGCTTAATAGCAATTAAAAGTAATTAAAACTAATAGTAGAGGATTTTCCAGTTTCTAGGACCAAAACCCAAAATCTTTATCAGATATTTAAATAAATCTCTGATCTTTATCGAATATTTATTTTTACCGAGTGATCAACGGCCTAATTTTTCCCTTGCCTGCTGACGCAGATTCTTAGCATTGGGGTGATTCGGCTGGATTTGAAGTGCTTTTTCCATCGAATCGATCGCTTGATCGTATTCACGTTTGGCCCATAAGGCTGCCCCTTTATTACTCCAAGCATCCGCAGAATTAGGATTGAGTTTAATTGCCCGATTATATGCTTCTATGGCCTCCCTGTAGCGACCGAGTTTATGGAGGGCTACTCCTCGGTTAATCCAGGCGTCAGCAAAATCGGGCTTGATTGCGATCGCTTTCTCGTATAAAGTTAGCGCTAGAGTTATGGCGGTTGGGGTATTTTGGGATTCGATAGCTGCACCTTTACTCCACAATGCTTCGGGGTAGTCAGGTTTAAGGGCAAGGGCTTGATCGCAGGCAGCCAGTCCTTCTTGAGTACGGCCCAAGGAATTCAAGCTATAGCAACGACCCCAATGAGCTTCTGCTAAATTTGAGTCCTTTGCGTTCGCGTAGCGTGGCCATAGGCCAATCGCTTTTTCGTAAGTCATCAGTGCTTGCTGGTACTTTCCTGCTTGCCGCAAGCTATCCCCTTGGCTGTTTAATTCTGTTGCAGTTGGTTGTGTTTCCTTTGGTTGTGTTTCCGGGTCGGATGCCGATTTTGCAGCTGATTCGGTATCCGATTCGGGAATAGTTTTTTGGACTGAGCTGGTAGTAGTAATTTCAGGGGTGTTGCTAACTACGGCTGGAGTTGCAGGTTTTGACTCAGAGGTGGTGGTCGAGGTTTCCGCAACGGTATCGCTAATGTTGTCAGTTTGAGTGACAGGTTTGGGAACTAGAAAAGTCTTAGTACCGATCACAGCAATACTGATACCCATCCCTGCTAACACAGTAATCATCAACCAAGGCTTCATTAACCATCTTGGGATGATCTCTGATCTGGCCTGGGTTTGTGCTGATGTTGCTGAAACAGAAACAGTCTCTTCCGGAACTGTAGCAGACATAGCTATTGTTGGTGCAGCAGTTAGCCTCTGAACTGCTGCCAACGCTTCTACTGCGGTCGGATAGCGGTCACGGAAATCATAGCGCACCATACAGTCCAGGATATCCGCTAATTCTGAGTTAACTTGGATGTTAACTTGGACGCGATCGCGCCAGTTGATTTCCCCTGTTTCGGAGTTTTCTTTCAGGAACTTGGGATGAATTCCGGTTAATGCCTGGATACCTACCATACCCACCGCATAGATATCGCTGCTAAAACGGGGATTGCCACCGAACTGTTCTTTGGGGGTGTAGCCATGACTGCCAATAGCAATGGTTTTGGTTTGCCCGGTTTCGGGATCGATAATCTGGGTGCTAGCTTGCTTAACTGCCCCAAAATCAATCATGACAACTCTACCATCCTTGCGGCGGCGGATTAGGTTTGGGGGTTTGATATCACGATGGATCACACGTTGCTCATGGACAAATACTAGGACTTGTAGAATGTCTTGCAACAGAGCAATAACTCGATTTGATTCCCAAGGCTGACTGATTTCTTGGTTGAGGGGTTGTCCATCAATAAATTCTTGCGCCAGATAAAACTCGTGATTTTCCTCAAAGTGCGCCAGCAACTGGGGAATCTGATCGTGGTTACCCAGCTGGTAGAGGACTTGGGCTTCTCGCTCAAATAGGCGTTTGGAAATTTCCAAACACTCAGGATCCGTCACCTGGGGTTTTAGCTGTTTAATCACACATTGGGGAGTTCCTGGCAAGTGCAAGTCCTGTGCCAGAAACGTTTGACCAAAGCCACCTGCTCCCAGCTTGCTGATGATTTTGTAGCGACCGCCTAAGGGGTTTGCGGAATTTATCGGTTGATTGTTCATGGTTGAGGTTTGATTCTACTCGCTATCCCAGAAGTCGCTACAGGTTTACAGGTTCAATAAGCCGGAGTTTAATTTTAATTTTAAGCAATCAGCTATCAGCTATCAGCTATCAGCTAATGCGCTACGGGGAAAGTCCCAGCGTCGAAGCCTGTGCCACGCTACTAGATCGGTGCTTTTGAATAAAATAAGCTGACGACTGACCGCTGACGGCTGAATGCTGACGTTTAGTTCATTTATTAATTTTAACCGTATACACCCAGTCTTTGTATTTTGGTTCCCGATTTTCGGTAATTGCTGCTAGGGTATCCTTGAGCTTTTCAGTTATTGGTCTGTTTGGAGATAAGTGATAGTTTTCGATTCGTTTAACTGGAGTGATCTTTGCCGCTGTTCCACTCAGAAATACTTCATCGGCAATAAATAGTTCTGATTTATCCACTGGTCGTTGTCTAGTTGGCAAGCCCATGTCTTTAGCAAGGGTTAGAATACTATCCCGAGTAATTCCTTCCAGGATATCCTGGTCGAATCCAGGGGTAATCAACTGCCCATTTCTGACCAGAAAGATATTCATCCCAGAAGCTTCCGATACTTTTCCCTCAGAATTCATCATAATGGCTTCATCAAAGCCAGACTCTACTGCTTCGCTTTTCGCCAAGGAAGAGGTAATATAAGCTCCACTAATTTTACCTCTCAAGGGTAAACTTTGGTCTTGTTGTCGATACCATGAACTAATCCGACAGCTAACTCCCTCAGGAGATAAATAATCTCCTAATTCTAATCCATAAACAAAAAAGTCTTTTTCAATATTATGCAGTCTCGGGGAAATTCCTAAATCTGAGGTATAGACAAAAGGGCGGATATAAAACGATGTAGTTGGTTTATTTTGTTTGATAAACTCAACGATAATAGTCTCGATTTTATCAGGAGGTAAATTGTAGTGTAATAACCGGGCACTATTACTTAGGCGTTGGCAATGGCGGTCTAACCGAAACAGTAAACATTGCTGTGGGTTTTCTGGGTCAGGGAGACAGCGTAATCCGCCAAAAGCTCCCGTGCCGTAGTGCAAGGCATGGGTAGCAATGGAAATTTTGGCGTCAGCGAAAGGGACAAACTTGTTCTGAAAGTAAGCAATGGGCAAAAAATCAGGCATAGTTAAAATCAGTGCTTCAAGATTAATTTATCTCAGTTTAACGAGATGCTGACAGCATGGTCTCAATGGGGTTTAGCCTTCTTGTCACCCCGTCAGGAGGAACTGGCTCCTCCCCACGACCTACCCAAAACCCTACACCGGACACCCTATCTAATTTTCACCCTTGTTATCATCCCCTGAGCATCGGTGGGTATGGTTGACAAAAACTTTTTCATGTGCTAAGCAAAACTCAGCACTCACCACTGACCTACTCAGCACTGATAGGTGCATCTCACTTTTGTTGTTTGACCCGATGGTGCGTTACGGGCAGCAACCTAACCCGGGCGTTGAGGCTGAAAATTAGGGCGAGCTCCCCTAACGCACCCTACAGAACATTTTCAAAGATGAGATGCACCCGCACTGATCCACGATGTTCCAGTTACAAGGAGTGAAATCTTGGCTGAACCGATTTATATTCAATTGACCTGGGAAGACCCAGAAACGGGCGAGTTAAAGAAACCTGTTCTGAGACCGCCAATTGCTGTTGGTCGAGAAAATGACCATTTGCCAGAACACTTAGCAGGTCAATCTGTGTCTCATCTGGTACTTCTTGACAAGGAAATTTCCCGGTATCACGCCCTGATCACAGTGGCTAATACCCAACTCTATATTACTGACCGCAGCGCCAACGGTACGTTTATTAACGGGCGGAAGATTCGCTCTGGTATTCAACCTTTCTCAAGCAAGGACACCCTGCGGATTGGTCCGTACAAAATTACAGCGACCTTGAAACGGGAAAATGATCTCAACGCCACTGCACAGAACTTTGACCAGACGAGTCTATTAGGTGAGAAAAGTGTCACCAACTCTCTGCCCAAGAATAAACCTGTGGTTTGGTTGATTGGCTTAGTGGTACTGTTAATAATGGGAGTCGGCACTTGGTTCGTGGTCAGCGGTCTGCTGGAGGGGTTAAAACCGGGAATGCAAGATGAGAAAAACGATTCCTCTACAAATTTAGAACGGGTAGTCCACAACAGTTAGTTACCTCAACTAGTTACCTCAACTTTAGCCATGAGATTCAATAGTTATGGAAAATGAGAGCTAAATAGAACGTAACCTATGGAATCTCTTCTAAATGTTCGATTTTCCATTAACCCTTTCCCAAGAGCTAGGCTTCGGCGTTGCTTGGGATTGGTGTTGCTAGGTGTACTTACCCTACTGCTCACCCTATTACCAGCCTCTACCTTAGCACAGGAATTCTTGGCAAATGGTAAGGAGAAAGCTCCTGTGGTGGTGGATGGTATTGAGTTGTTTCAAGTGGGCAACGCTGGCAACTTTAGCGCTACTGAGCGAGCCGAGCTGATCAATCAGCGGTTAGCAAAGGAGGTGAAATCTCTACAAAAACCTGAATATGTGGACATTGAATATGTCGGGCAAAACGAGGGGATTCTTCGTACCAAGTTTACCGAGCGCATTATAGTCACGATTACCAAGGCAGATCAAATTCCTGATACTGATCCTCTTGAGCAAGCCGAGAAATGGGAGAAGCTGATTGAAAGGGCAATCCGGCAGGGCAAACAACAGCGCATGCCAGATTATAGTCGTCAGGCAGTAAGGTTTACAAGCATAGTGCTGGTGTTGTTAATCCTGTTGTACTTGCTGTTACGCTTGTTCAGGCAATTTGCCTTGCGGAAACTGACCTCCTGGCTAGGGAATCCCGCTTCTCCTTTTTTCCCTTGGCACGACCCAGCCAAATTATTTCTCGGGGCAGCCCTGTTAGGTTTACAGGTTATCCTGTGGACTACAGTTATCTTAACTATTAGTGATCTATTTCCCCAAGTTCGCAGTTGGCGTTATGAACTGTTAAACTTCCTCAAGTCTCCTGTAATTGGTCCGGGAGAAAGCAAATATTCTGCGATCCAAGTGCTGCTGTTGGTGGTATTAACCGTTGTGCTATGGTTTGGGGTTAGTGCCCTCACCAGGCTATTCAGGCATTACATCTTGGGTAAAACTGGCGCTGATTCAGGGGTGCAAGACGTGATTGCTCTCCTGACCCAGTATGTCCTGACGTTTTTGGGCATGATTATCATACTCCAAAGTTCTGGGTTGGATTTGAGTTCCCTAACCATTTTTGCTAGTGTCTTAGGGGTGGGGATTGGCTTTGGTGTGCAAAATATTGCTAACAACTTTATCAGTGGCTTAATTATCACCCTAGAGCGACCGATTCAACTGGGGGATTTTATTAAGGTAAACGATTTGGTGGGAACTGTGCAGCGAATTGGTTCCCGCAGTACAGAAATTTGCACCTTGGATAAAGTGACAATAATTGTGCCCAATGCCCGCTTTTTAGAAACTGAGGTAATTAACTGGAGTCACGGTAACCCGATTTCCCGGCTCAAGATTCCAGTAGGAGTGGCTTATGGCTCTGATGTGGAGCAGGTCAAGAAGGCACTCTTGGCAGCTGCCAAGAGTCACCCGGAAGTGTTACTGAGGCCCTATCCCCAAGTTTGGTTTCAGGAATTTGGTGAGAGTTCCCTCAAGTTTGAGCTGTTGGTCTGGACTGGAGACCCCAAGCGACAGCCTAAAATCAAGAGTGACCTCAACTACCGGATTGAGAAAAGTCTGCGTCGCTATGATATCCATATACCATTTCCTCAACGGGACCTCCATGTGCGATCGCCTCAGTTAGAGAAATTGCTCATGGCTTGGCTGGGGGAGCGTCAGCCAAAACCGCCAGAAAACCAACTCTATATTCCTAATGGGTATCAGTCTGAGCCGCCCACCCAGGATTCCTTAGTTTCAGGTTTCCTAGAGCCGATGGATGAGGTAGATCTAGACTCTTACCCTACCGCTCCTTTGCAAGAGGATATGGTAACACTGGACATTGAAACCTTGGTCGAGGAAATGCGTCAACCAGGAGGGTTGGAAATTAAAGACCGTCGCTATCGTCTCAATAGCTATGGATGCTGTTTTGTGGGGTCAGAAGCCGTAGATTGGTTGGTAAAACGGTGTAATTCTACTCGGGAAGACGCAGTGACTGTTGGACAGATACTGATTAATCGAGGTATTATTCATCATGTTGCAGATGATCATCCTTTCCGAGATGATTATTTGTTTTACCGTTTTTATCTAGATGAGAATTAAGGTCAGCTATCAGCTATCAGCTATCAGCTTTCAGCTATCAGCTATCAGCTTTCAGCTATCAGCTTTCAGCATTCAGCTATCAGCTTTCAGCTTTCAGTTATCAGCATTCAGCGATTAGCGCTTTCAGCTATCAGCTATCAGCTATCAGCATTCAGCTATCAGCATTCAGCGATTAGCGCTACGCGCACGCTACTTGAGGTGCTATTAGCTATCAGCGATTAGCGCTACGCGCACGCTACTTGAGGTGCTATTAGCTTTTAACTTACAGGCAAAGGCCAACGGCTGACCACTGACCACTGACCACTGACCACTGACCACTGAAGGCTGACCGCTGAAGGCTGACCGCTGACCGCTGACTGCTGACCGCTGACCGCTGAATACTTAAATTAATTTCAATAACATACTAAAGAATCGCGAGTATCAACACCAGTTATCAGCATTCAGCGATTAGCGCTTTCAGCTATCAGCTATCAGCTATCAGCTATCAGCTATCAGCATTCAGCGATTAGCGCTACGCGCACGCTACTTGAGGTGCTATTAGCTATCAGCGATTAGCGCTACGCGCACGCTACTTGAGGTGCTATTAGCTTTTAACTTACAGGCAAAGGCCAACGGCTGACCACTGACCACTGACCACTGACCACTGACCACTGAAGGCTGACCGCTGAAGGCTGACCGCTGACCGCTGACTGCTGACCGCTGACCGCTGAATACTTAAATTA
>NZ_JAAHIE010000336.1:0-1037 GCF_010671945.1 Moorena sp. SIO4E2 | reverse complement strand
TTACAGGCAAAGGCCAACGGCTGACCACTGACCACTGACCACTGACCACTGACCACTGAAGGCTGACCGCTGAAGGCTGACCGCTGACCGCTGACTGCTGACCGCTGACCGCTGAATACTTAAATTAGTTTCAATAACATCCTAAAGAGTAGCGAGTATCAACACCAGTATCAGTTATGGGATTAGTAGCAGAAGCATTTTTGCATAGCTCCCGGTATTGCTTAGAATCCAAAATTGCAAAGGTGAAGTCAGCGCCGGTAATATTTGCTCCCTTGAAGTTACATACATTAATGAATGCATAGCTAAAATCTGCTCCCTGTAGATTAGCATTAGTGAAATTAACTTTGGTAATGTTCGCACCCTTAAAGTTAACATTGCTCAAGTTGGCTGACTGTAAATTGACACTGCTAAAAACAGCGTTATGGAAGTCTTGACCGGATAAATCCTGACCGCTTAAATCAGTGTTTGCAAAGGTAGCTTTAATGGTGGCAGCGCTTTGGGCTTGGGCTGGCAGAGGCAACACTAGAATAGTTAGTGCTAGTAGAAAGGCTGCCAGGTGTAGAAAGTACTTGCAGTACTTCATGAATCGCTCTAATCCTCCTTTTGATTAAAAGTTGCTGACAAGGGTAACTATATCAATCTCTGTGAGAGTTGTGAATAGGTAAATATAGGGCAATTGTCAGCAAGGTTTGAGGGAGATTGCTTATGGTTTTAAGGCAAGAGGCAAGAGGCAAGAGGCAATAGGCAATAGGCAAGAGGCAAGAGGCAATAGGCAAGAGGCAATAGGCAAGAGGCAAGAGGCAATAGGCAAGAGGCAAGAGGCAATAGGCAATAGCGATGCATCAAGAGAAGGATATTGAGAGCATAAATGAATTGTGAGAATTTTTGTTCCCTGTTCCCTGCTCCCAGATCCGCTGTTCCCAGATCCGCTGTTCCCGTTGCTATAGACAGACATGAGTCATCTTGGTAAAGGTTTATCCCAGATTACGTATTTCAATAAGTAGTATATAAGTTACGGAATTCTGTTGGGAAGGGAA
>NZ_JAAHIE010000335.1:0-8274 GCF_010671945.1 Moorena sp. SIO4E2 | reverse complement strand
TCTCGCATTGCCATCGACTCTCTTTCTGCTTTAGCACGGGGAGTGAGCAACAATGCCTTTCGGCAGTTTGTGATTGGTGTGACGGGCTATGCGAAGCAAGAAGAAATAACTGGATTTTTTACCAATACCACAGATAAATTTATGGGAGCTCACTCCATTACCGATTCCCATATTTCTACAATTACTGACACAATTATAATGCTACAGTATGTGGAAATTCGTGGTGAAATGTCCCGTGCTATCAATGTATTTAAGATGCGTGGCTCTTGGCATGATACAGGTATCCGAGAGTACACTATCAGTAAGGATGGACCAGAAATTAAGGATTCCTTCCGCAATTACGAACGAATTATCAGTGGTTCTCCCACTCGGATTCCCGTCGATGAAAAGAGCGAACTCTCTCGGATTGTTAAAGGCGTTCGTGATAAGTCGGGGGAATAATATCTAGTCTTATTAAGTAAGCATTCAGCTATCAGCATTCAGCTATCAGCTTTTGAATAAAACCAGTAAGCTGTCGCGTATTTAAACTCCCTTTGATTAAATCAGAAAAAAAAACTGAAACTCTTTTACATTCTGCCTTCTGCCTTCTGCCTTCTGCCTTCTGCCTTGGTGTTGTAGAATTTAAATGCACAACAGCTTAACCATTGGTTTAATCTCTGTTACGTCAGCTCACGGCACCTCAAGTAGCGTGAGCTTTTAGCTCACGGCTGACGGCTGAATGCTTACCTTATTAATCACTTCGTATTCAGGAAAATCGTTAATTGTTAATTGTTAATTGTTAATTGCTAATTCATCCTTTACCCCTTTGGGGAATTAAAAATTAAAAATTAAAAATTAAAAATTTACGCATCAAGTTTAGAACAAATTTTGAATTAATTAATTCCGGGTACAAGCCCCCACTGATTGTCATTTTGAATTAATAATTTTTAATTTTGAATTGGAGCGTTCGCGAAGCGTGACCAAAGGTCAAGCGAGTTGACTATTGACAATTTTCAATTTTCAATTTTCAATTGACGAAAAACCTTTAATGATAAGTAGTCAACTGGATACGATATGACCCTATCTCCTTCTGCGGATGGCTTCAACTCACTGTCAACGGATTTAGCAACACTGATTGACCAGCTACCTAATCTAGAAAATCGTAAATTGATCAAACGGTCTCTGGCAGTGCTAGTGCGACTAACTGGGGAAGAAATTGACCGTCTGGACTGGAAAATAATCACCGCTTCTCTAGAAGATATGGAGCGGGCATTTCAAGTTTTTTATCCCTATCGTCATGTTCGGAAAGTTACCATTTTCGGTTCCTCACGCCTTGCCCCAAATACTCCTGAATATCAGCTGGCAGCTGAATTTGCCTATCATTTAACCCAGCAGGGATTTATGGTAATGACTGGTGCTGGTGGTGGCATTATGGAGGCAGGAAACAAAGGTGCTGGCTCTAAGCATTCGTTTGGTCTGAATATTCAACTACCGTTTGAGCACGGATCAAATTCGTTTATCGCAGGGGATCCCAAGCTAATTGAGTTCAAGTATTTTTTCACTCGCAAGCTATTTTTCATCAAGGAAACGGATGCGCTTACCTTATTTCCTGGTGGCTTTGGTACTCAGGATGAAGCCTTTGAGTCTTTAACCCTTTGTCAGACAGGACGATTAGAACCAACTCCTTTAGTACTGATTGATAAACCTGGTGGCACCTACTGGAAAGATTGGGATGCTTATATTCACAAGCACCTCATGCAACGGGGTTTGATCAGGCCAGAGGATTCCAGTCTCTATACCATCACAGATAACTTAGATGTGGCTTACGAAACCATTAATCGGTTTTACCGGGTTTATCACTCTAGCCGCTATGTCAGAGATCAATTCGTGATTCGCCTCAAATCTGAGTTGTCAAACCCTGAGGTTGAACAGCTAAATCAGGATTTTAGCGATATCTTGGTTCAGGGACGGATTGAGAAAAGTCAGGTTTTACCGGAAGAACTACCTGATGAAACCGCTGAACTCCCCCGTCTGGTTTTCCACTTCAATCGACGAGATGTTAGCCGTCTTTACCAGCTACTCGCTACTATTAATCACATGGGTGTTTCCGAAGAAAGTACAACTCATCCGGAACTGAAATAAGGCTTGGATGCTTGCATCCTTAAAATACACAGGAGGCTCGACCAATGACCAATACCGGAAATGACCCACTCTCTTGCTGGTAATGGAATTAGAGCGACTTGATCTTAAAATTCCAGAAAGGGTGCTTGCGTGATCGCATCTAAGTCAACAGACTGCAATAATTTCACCCAATCCTTGATCAGCAGGTCATTGCTATAATTTTGCTGACGTAGCTTAGCTAGAGCATTAAGGGTATCATACCAGATCCCTGATCTGGCATAGATAATCGCTTTCTGTTCTAATGTCGCTTGGTCTAACTGATTTTTGAGGGATGGGTTGAGTGACATCCGTTTTACCCACCCTGTCACTACAGGAGATCCCAGTCGCTCACATTTAACCACAAAGTACCAACGATACTGTTTACCAACCTCAAGGGAGGCGACTGTTGATGGAAGTTCGATGCCTACTACACTTGGTGAGGAAGATGAGGCAACAAATTTAGTCCAGTAGATTTCGTTATGGTTTTCATCTTGTAGCACAAACTCCAAAGGCAAGTCCGGTGTCAGGGCATAGGGAACATAAAACCAGAAGGTGGGATGAGAAACAACGGTTAAGCCGAAAACCGATTCTGATGCAATTTGACCCTCACTGGCAATGGTGGGGCTAGCAGGGACCAAGGCAGTCAAAGGTGGCTCGACTTTTGGACATCCCCCACGGCTTGCCGCTGCTTTTCGTTTACCGGGTACACCTCGTTCCGGTACATTTGGTGGCACCCAATCTAGACTGATACCTAATGGCTGTGGATTCCTTGAAGTAATTCGCTCTTGCTCTCGGTGGTTTTGAGCCACTTCTGCTGTTGGAGAACGTTGATTTGAGTCCAACCGGGAATTGCTAGGATTAGCTGTTGAAATCCCTGGCAAGGCAATACTGCTACTAAAGCTGACAATTGCTAATGCAATTCCTAAGATTGGCGGTGCTAACGGTAGTTTTATCTTGCTCATGATTCATAAAGAGTAATTTTGAAGGAATGTTTTCCTTGTAATTGGTCAGGTGATTGGTCAGTTGTTAGTTACTATCCCTAATTTTTTCGATATCGTTGCTAGGCTCATGATCACTCAATTGAGTGTATAGCGCTACGGGCAATGGCATTGGCAAGAGGCAAAATTTTACTACAAAAGCTTTTCAGGTTGTATCAATTTCCTAACCTTAATGGGTAGTGCTATATCTAATTTTTACTACTGACCAGTGATTATTTTCTATATCTAGTTTGGGGTCTTCAGTACCTTTTATGCGAAAGTTCCAGTTAAAAAACTCATAAAGCTTACTTTACAAGCGATGCAGCTTCGGAACAGGGGAGGCAGTGGGGCTAAAGGGGAGGCAGCTCGGTCTTGGGGGAAACCCCCACTCGCTATTGCCGTTTCCACGGGGCAAACAGCGGTGCGGACGAAGGTTTGCTTTGAATTACCGTAAGGAGAGGGGAGCCTTATTTCATGTAACTTAAAATTATTACTCTTTACCTATCGACTATAAACGCTCCCCCATCCTGCGGTTATGTCTTAACACCCAGCCCCTCCCCATGAGGAACTGCCGTGGTTTCCCCCACTCGGGCAATAATCAAGACAGGAAAATTCTGCTATTCAACTCACAAAATTTTCTGAATACGGCCTTTTTCCACTATTCCCTGCTCCGAAGTCCCTGCTCCGGAGTCCCTGCTCCGAAGTCCCTGCTCCGAAGTCCCTTTGCCAGACTGTTTATTTAGCATAACAAGTACATAAGAACCCTAGTTTGATCTACAATCTAGTAATTGAAGAATCCAGAATTTAAAAATGTTTCATTTTCAGGACTTACTTAGCTATTATAGCTGGTGAATTTCGACTATTTATTAGCATAAAATTATTATTTTGTCAACTGCATTTTGATAGATATAGATAGTTAACAGTTCCGGTAATTCATCCCCAGATCCAATCTATAATTTAGTAGGGGATAGGGATCCGTGTAGGAATTGTGAGAATTTTTGATGCCATATTCCCTACTCCCTATTCCCTACTCCCTATTCCCTTTGCTAGATGATGAGTCAATACTATTAGGATCGTGAAGTTTGGTGGCAGACATGAAAATTTACCAAAAATCTTTTTTGAATAACAAACTCTGTAGCATCCTCTTGTTGCTGACTGTGGGAGTAACATTACTCAGTAGCTGCTCCCCTAACAAAATGGAGAAGTGCAAGCTGATTGAGGTTGAACCCAGGGAAGTTGAGCTAGACATCAAGGACACTGATATTGAGGGATGGGAATTAGAGGTACTTTGTGGTGACCAACTTTGGGATATCCCATGGTCAGAAATTAATCGGCACTTCAAGATTGACCTGAAGAAGTATTACTCGAAGAATCCACAAGCAGCTCAACGGCAGCTGCAACGACTGGAGCAACGACTACTTTTCTATAAACCAGACAACAAGAGGGGAAATATCCTATACGGTTCTTTAGATGGCAATCCAGAGTTAGTTGGGGTGAAGGCGAAAAAAGATGATTAAGATTCAACCGGCACCAAGCCCAAGTCTCACCACCAAATACAATGTCTAATGTCTACTGACCCTTATGCTTGGCTAAAGCTATCCCTGGCCACGATTGAGAAAGCCAATTGGTATCGTTCAGTACAAACTCTACAAAGTATGCCTGGTGCTGTGGTGCAACTGGAAGGGCGAGAGGTGATTAACTTTGCTAGTAATGACTATCTGGGACTGGCGGGCTCTCCTCCTTTAATCGAAGCCGCAGTTACGGCTACTAAGGACTATGGTACTGGTAGCACTGGCTCAAGATTACTCACTGGACACCGGGAACTGCATCGAGAATTGGAAAATGCGATCGCATCTCTCAAACAAACTGAAGATGCGATCGTCTATAGCTCTGGGTATTTGGCAAATATAGGTACGATTGCGGCTTTAGTAGGGAAACGGGATTTAATCCTAGGGGATCAGTACAACCACTCCAGCCTGAAAAATGGGGCAATTTTGAGCGGTGCCCAGGTAATCGATTATGAGCACTGCAATATGGCTTCTTTGCAGGGTCAACTGATTCAATACCGACAACAGTACCGCCGTTGCTTAATTGTTACTGATAGCGTCTTTAGCATGGATGGTGATTTATGCCCCTTGCCTGAGCTATTAGGGTTGGCAAACCAATTTAATTGTATGCTTCTGGTGGATGAAGCCCATGCTACGGGAGTTTTGGGCGCTACAGGCGCTGGGTGTGTGGAACATTTTGGCTGTACTGGAGAAACCATTATTCAAGTTGGCACCCTCAGTAAAGCTTTGGGTAGTTTGGGAGGGTATGTGGCGGGTTCAGCGGTTTTAATTGATTTCCTCCGAAATCGTTCTCCTAGCTGGATTTACACCACTGCTTTATCTCCAGCAGATACAGCAGCAGCATTAGCAGCAATCCAAATTGTCCAACAAGAACCAGAACGGTGCGCTCAACTTAGGAATAATGTAGAGACTCTCAAACAGTTAATTACTCAACAGCTGCCTAATCTCAACTGTTTGCCCTCCGAGTCACCTATCCTTTGCATTTCCATAAATAGTGCTACTGAGGCTCTTGCTGTTGGGGAAACCTTGAAAGCAGCTGGTATCTTTGCCCCTGCTATTCGTCCTCCTACAGTGCCTACGAGTCGAATTCGGATCTCAGTTATGGCAACTCATACATTGGATCATTTCGAGCAGTTAGTTGCTGCTTTGGAGACCTGTCAGCTATAGCGCTAAATTGATCATGGCGCTCATTTTGGGTCAGAGTTAAAAATAGGTAATAAAACACGAGTTGGATAATCTCCTCCACAACTCACTATCAAAGTAATAATCTCAGCATCCATCAATCGACTTTCACCAGGAAAAGCCCCGGTGCCGGAATTGACTGGATAAGCGGGAAAACAAGCCCCACTTAAGCTCAAGCGCAACTGATTCCCTTGGGCAATACGCACAAAAGTTGCTTGGAATCGAATACGCCACGGATTAGTATTGTCTCCAGGATTCACCCGCCCATATCCCTGAGTGACATTGTAAACCCTGCCATCGGGATGGACTTCCGACAACACTGCACAGATATCAAAACTGGGAGTATCAGCTGTGCAAAACACCTCTACCAGCACATCCCCTACCAAATGTAAATTTTCTGCTAAGGGTGGAGAGGTGTAGGTTAAAACATCTGTGCGACAATCTATGGAAGTGCGATCGCATGAACCGACTGGCATGGCTGCATGACCCCCTATTGCTGGAACTGGACGCCAAGGGTCATGAACTAATAGATCACAGGATAGATCAAAGGTATGCTGGATTTGGGATACTCCCTGTGTCTGCGATCGCTGTTGCATTCCTTGAGACTCTTCTGGGACTAATTTTCCAGAATCTTCCCTGACACTGGCTAAACCGGAAGTTACCAGATAATAAGATTTCTGATTTCCATCAGGCCAACTATCAAAATAACGCCACCGATTAGTTCCCATCTCAAATAGAGAAACAGGGGGTTGCTCAACCACGTTGGTATCAATTCCTTTGAGGAACTGGTCAAACCAACGCACTTGCAAGCCATCAACGGGACTATTCGCCTCGGGACCGTAATCGACTGCTCCCACTTTACGCCCCCAAGGCAGGTGCGCCCAAGGTCCAATGATCAGATGCTGGGGCGAACTGCCATGAGATGCCATATCCTTATATAAATGAAGTGTCCCTCGCAAAAATGGGTCAAACCATCCGCCAATATGTAACATGGGCATGTCTACATCCGGCATCATTCCCTTGGGAGATAGTTTTTCCCAGTATTGATCTGGGTGAGGATGGTCTAACCAGTCGTGATAAAAGGAGTCTGGTGCTAAGTCTTGGAGAATTTGAGGCCGAGCCGGAATTGGGTCATACAGGGGTAAATTCCGAGATGCCGCATACAGCAGTTGATAGGCTTGCTCATCTCCCCGCAATCGTGCCGTTTCTGTTGCTAATTGTATCGCCCAACCCAGATTAGCTTGTAAACAAAACGCCCCTCCCTCATAGGCCCAATCGCTGTATAAATCATAGCCAATCATCGCTGGACAGATCGTTTTCAGAGCGCTGGGATAGCTGGCAGCAGCGTACAGTTGAGTCATCCCCTGATAGGAAAAGCCGTACATGCCCACATCCCCAGTGCTACCGGGTAAACTGGCTGCCCAGTTAACACTATCAAAGCCATCTTCCACTTCGTGGGCAAACAAATCAAACTTACCGTCTGAAGTGCCCCTCCCCCTGACATCTTGAATCACCACAATGTAACCGTGGGCAGCATACCAAGTGGGATGAGCATAAACTACCGTAGATGCGATCGCTCTTCCATAGGGTTGCCGCATCAGCAAGACGGGAAACTCACCAGCACTATCGGGACGGTAGATATCCGCATCCAGCCGCACTCCATCCCGTGTTACCATTGATGCTGTTTCTTGTTTAACCTTCAACCTTCCAACCTTCAAGCTGTCACCTCTAACAAACCTTGGCCAAAAGGCCACGCTACGCGAACAACCTTCCAACCTTCAAGCTATCACCTCTAACAAACCTTAAACCTTCCAACCTTAAACCTTCCAACCTTCAACTTTCCAACCTTCAACCTTCTAACCTGCAACCTGTAACTTATAGTCACCCCAACATGATGCAAACCACCATTAAAACCGTTGAAAGTCCCTGCAATCCAATTTGTAAATTATCCCCTAAGAATTGAGACAAACCTGATGCAGCAAACCCTTTAGAAATTGCAATTCCACCCCCCAATAGCAGCAATATTCCCCAAGGAATTTTTACAGCGGTTTCCCAGTCTAGGAGCTTTATTTTATCTCCTGTTTCTGTTTTTACAGGAAGTATAAACATGATCACAGCAATTAGGGCAGCCACACTGGAATCATGAACAAAGTTAGCCACCCCCAGATAGTTTGACCAACCCGTTAATGTAAAGGAACCGATGGTGATATCTGCCCGAAAAATCCACAACAATGCTGTTAAACCAAATAAAATAGCAACGTATTTTTCTCCCTGAGACATTTTTACCAGTTTCTGGACTTCTTTGTATGGAATCTTAAAATATTCTGAGGATAAACTGTTATTATCAAGTTTGACTGTAATTTTCGTTAAATAGATCCAAGTTAACAAGATAAATATAAAAACAGCTG
>NZ_JAAHIE010000334.1:0-8276 GCF_010671945.1 Moorena sp. SIO4E2 | reverse complement strand
ATTAGCGATCGCATAATCAATACAGTGGTGCGTTACGGGCAGCAACCTAACCGCGAACAGGCAGAAAATCAGGGCTAGCCCGTCCCTAACCCACCCTACGCAACTGCATCGCTGAAAGCCCCGTGGAAAGTGGGGATCCCCCCTAACCCCCCTTAATAAGGGGGGGACAAACCCTTAATAAGGGGGGGACAAACCGTTGCTGATCTGACTCCCCATCTCCCCACACTTCCCACACTTCACTCCCGACTCCATCGGTGCGCTTGACCCGTAATTAAATTCGCCACGGGTCGCACCGCTCCCGACTCCCGATTCCCGATTCCCGTTCCCCTCCTGGGAGGGGTTAGGGGTGGGTTCCGATTCCCGATTCCCTTATTTAGCAGAAATAGAAAATTACTACTATAAAGACTTGATGAATTTATCCGAATAATAGTGACATAAAAAAAAACTCATGGCATCAATGAATAAGGTGATTTTTTGACGGCAAGGAAAGAGCATGAATGGCAAGGCTCTTTCCTTTTTATAGGGGATATTACGTGAGAAATTGTAATGAAGCGATCGCTTCATTACAATTAATATTATCCTTCCCAAATATAAATAATGCTAAACCGATAATTTATTCATGTTTATGAAGCAAAAATATATTTATATATTATATTATAGCATCGGTTAATCTTTACTAGTTTATCTTACATTTGGCCATGAATCTGGAAAATAAATCCGGATATCTGGAGGTAAGTAGGTATTTATTTATTGGTAGATCATTAGATAAGCATTCAGCGTCGTGCTATCCAATATATGCTATCAGCTATTAATGATAAGTTCAACAGCAATCTTGCTATGACCTGCTAAGCTATCAGCTATCAGCTAATGCGCTACAGATGGTGCTACTTGAGGTGCTATCAGCCAATAGCGTCAGCCATTCGCGTAGCGTGGCCTTTTGGCCAAGGCTGACGGCTGAGGACTGACGGCTGAATGCTTAATGGACTTACTCTCTTGATTTAAAACGCTATCAGCTATCAGCTGACCGCTGAGCACTGATGGCTGATAGCTAATAGCTGTTGGCGTAGCCTGCGCGTAGCGCATATGCTTAGGATTATTGTCAATGTTAAGTGCCCACAGCCTTAGCAACTGAGGAGTTTTGTAAGACAAAATATTATGCCGAGATTTGAATTTGATGACCCCCGCTTTACTCTAAATACTTTTCAAGTTAGTGATAATAACGCTGCTTCAAATAATAAACTGATCGATTTACCTGACGGTAATAGCACTGGCACTGCTACTACAACCTTTGATTTGCCCAGTGGCACTTACCAGGTCATCCTGAAAGTTGCTGATGAGACAGACGGGAATAGCACAGTCGGTGTCACCATTGGTAATCAGACATTTTCATTCACTCTCGATGATCCCAATCCTAATGCTGGTATTTTTCCTGATGCTGATGCGTTCAAGGATCTGACCGTTAGCAATAGCATATTTATTCCCGAGGGGACTCAAATCACCATTAGTGGGGAAAGTGACGATGATGAACGTATTCGACTTGATTATATTGACTTCAACCTACTTAATGAAGCTCCTGTTCCAGTAGATGACACTGCTACTACTGATCAAAGTACCGAAGTTATCATTGATGTCCTAGGTAATGACTCTGATCCTGAAGGGGATCCCCTGACTGTAAACATTGAAGCGCAGCAATTTAATGGTACAGCAGTAGTCAATCAAGATAACACCATTACCTACACTCCTAATGATGGTTTCACTGGGACTGATACCTTCACCTACCAGGTCAGTGATGGCATCAATCCTGGGGTCACAGCTACGGTTACCGTTGATGTCCCTAATAAACCTCCAGTAGCGGAAGACGATACTGCAAGCACTGATTTAAACACTGCAGTTACTATCGATGTCCTAGCTAATGACGTTGATCCTGAGGGAGATCCCCTGACTGTAACCCTTGACCAGCAGGGCGGTAATGGCACAGCAGTAGTCAATGACGTTGATGGCACCATTACCTATACTCCTGTTGATGGTTTCACTGGCACTGATACCTTCACTTATCAGCTTAGTGATGGCATCAATCCTCCGGTCAAAGCTACGGTTAGTGTTAATGTTAATCAACCTCCAGTAGCAGACAACGATACTGCTACCACTACTTCAAACACTGCAGTTAATATCAATGTCCTAGGTAATGACACTGATGCTGATGGGGATGGGCTGACTGTAACCATTGAACCGCAGGAATTTAATGGCACAGCAGTAGTCAATGACGTTGATGGCACCATTACCTATACGCCAAATGCGGACTTCACTGGGGCTGATAGCTTCACCTACCAGGTCAGTGATGGCACTAATCCTCCAGTCACAGCTACGGTTAACGTTGAGGTAACTAATCCTAATCAACCTCCAGTACCGGTAGACGATACTGCTACCACTACTTCAAACACCGCAGTTACCATTGATGTCCTAGGTAATGACACTGATGCTGATGGGGATGGGCTGACTGTAACCATTGAACCGCAGGAATTTAATGGCACAGCAGTAGTCAATGACGTTGATGGCACCATTACCTATACGCCAAATGCGGACTTCACTGGGGCTGATAGCTTCACCTACCAGGTCAGTGATGGCACTAATGCTACGGTCACAGCTACCGTTAACGTTAATGTCACTAATAATCAATCTCCAGTAGCGACAAACAATAACAATACTGCTACCACTGAGCCAAACACTCAAGTTACCATTGATGTTCTAGCTAACTACTCTGATCCTGATGGCGATCCGCTAAGTTTTGCAATTGTCACGGAGCCAACCAACGGTACGGCAGCAGTCAATGATAATGGCACTCCGGATAATCCGACAGATGACTTTATTATCTATACGCCAAATGCGGACTTCACTGGCACTGATAGCTTGACTTTTGAGGTAAGCGATGGCAGTGGCGGTACTAGCACAGGCACTGTTAACATCACCATTGAAGAGAGTGGTCCGGTATCCTCGACTCTGACTCAGAATGCCAATAATACCTTCACCATTACCGGCGACACTGCTGGACAATCCCAACTCCAATTCACTCTTACAGGTCGCGAGGCTGGTGAGGTCAGTGAAATTGGAGTATTTGCTGTTGATAGTGCCGAAGGTACAATCAATGGCATTGCCCCTGGTCAGAGTGGTTATGTACAAGCTGCTCTATCTCAGGCTAAGACAATTTTCTCTGTTCTCCCTGACGGTTTAGGTACTGCTCAAGCCACCCGCACCATCGACAGTTTTGACGTCAACGATAACCTGGTATTCTACGTAATCCAAGGTGGCTCTAAAGATGGGGTGCTAGGGGGACAGGATCCTACCTCCAACGTATTCTTCAGTGGTGCTTCATTTAATAGCGATGGTCAGAACCATGTACAGGTAACTGACAATGGCAATGGTCAGTTAACCTTGGGCTTTGAAGATGGCAATGACGGAGACTTCAATGATGCAACTGTGATTGTCTCAGACGGTTCAGGTTCGACTCCGCCAGTGGGAACAGGCACTACCCAGATTCAAGGGCAACGGGAACTGCTGGATTTGACCGATGTGACTGGTACAGTGACTGGTAGTCTTGTGGTCAACAGTGAAGCTTCTTTCAATAATACCATTGGCTGGTATCGGATTGATGATGAAAGTGGCACAGTTAACGGTATCAATGTTGGTAATGCTGGTTATGCACAAGCTGCACTATCCAATCAGGTAGACTTAAGTGCTGGAGTATCCGGTGGGGTACTACTGGCTCCATTCCTGATTTCCGATGGTACAGTAGCGGAGTTCCTAGCTGATAATCCTTCTAATGCAGATCAAGAGGATTCCGACCTGAATGCCTTCTTTGCTTTCGTGGGGGCTAACCCAGATGGAGTTGACCACGTTCGCCTGCTAGGGGATAACACCTTTGGTTTCGAGGATCTGTTTGGTGGTGGTGACCAAGACTACAACGATGTGGTAGTACAGGTTAACTTAAGTGTTGCCTAAGCACACTGCGGACGCTTTTTCCTAGTAGTAGGGTGCGTTAATAACGCACCTTACAATTACTCTAGATTTTGGACTAAAGCTATCAGCGTGTCGCGTATCAGCTAATGCGCTACAGGCACGCTACTGTTCGCGCAGCGTGCCTGTAGCGCAATCGGTGCTTTTGAATAAAAGAGGTAAGCAAAAGTTTAATCTGAGTTATAGCACTACGCATTCAGATGTTTGACATTGTCTTGATGCAAAGCGCGAGTGGGGGAAACCACGGCAGTCGCTCATGGGGGGAACCCCCAAGACCGCGCTGCCTCCCCAAGACCGTAATGGTGCGTTTGACCTTGGCGAATTAAATTCGCCACGGGTCGCACCTCTGCATCGCTCCTAAACTCCGAAACGTAAGTAATCGCTTACTTCTGACTTGCGGACTTGCGGACTTGCGGACTTGCGCGTAGCGCTATAAGTCTGCTCACCGCTGACCCCTGACCGCTGACCGCTGACCGCTGAATGCTTACCTCAAGCAAATATACCCTACAAGCCTCAGTATCAGCTGAGGTTTTTTTTTGTTTCATCGAATATTTTCACTGGTAAAATTAAAAATCGAATAGCACTATAGCAATCCCATCCCATCTACCATCCTATATATATGAACTCCTATCGTCGATTTAACCTAACCTTGGCAGCAGTTACCTTTCCCAGTTTATTTGGGTTTGGCTTATTGAACGCTGCTGTTGACCCTTACGGAGTCATAAATAGCCCAGAGTTACCCGGTCTAAATCAGTTAAAACCTGAACAATTTAACCATGTCAGACTATTCAAGGCTATAGATGTTATTCGTAATGAACCCAAAATCGTTTTGTTAGGTTCATCACGAACTGACCTGGGACTTAACCCAAACCACCCAGGACTGAAACCAGGAAACTCCGGATACAATTTGGCACTAGTTGGTCCAAATATGTATGAAGTTAAACGTTATTTTGACCATGCTATAACTAATCAACCGGATTTAAAAACCGTTGTGATTGGTATTGATTTTTTCATGTTCAATGACTTGAAAACTAATGCTCCAGATTTTAAGGAAAGTCTTCTTAATCAAGAAACTATTCCCCTGCAAGAGTTGATTAATTCGACCCTATCCCTAAACGCGCTGAATGCTACCAAATCAACCGTAAGTTCTAGTATCAAGTCAAAGGCTTACTATCTTTATGATGCCCATGGTATGCGTTTTGTTTATAACAATAAGCCCGATCAACCTTCACTAGGAAGGTTTAAGGACACGCTCAAGGGCTTAATGACAAGTGATGGATATTATAAAGAGTATCGACTTTCCGATAGTTTTTTGGATGATCTTCAAGACATTGTTGATACCTGTAAGGAAAAAGGGATAGAGCTAAAAGTATTTATATCACCATCCCATGCTACTCAATGGGAAAGTCTTAGGGTTACTGGACTTTGGCCAGTGTTTGAAGAATGGAAACGTCGGTTAGTGGAGATTACACCATTGTGGGATTTTTCTGGTTATAACAGCATTACCACAGAATCGATTAGGGAAGGGATGAAAAACTATTGGGATAGCTCTCATTATCGCGAGGAAGTAGGTGATCTAATCCTGAATCGCCTGTTCAGTTATCAAGTTCAGACTGTTCCAGAGGATTTTGGTGTTCTAATTACACCAGCAAATATTGAATCCCACCTCGGTAAAGTTAGGAATGAGCGGGAGTCATGGGCAGAGACTAATGGTGATCTAGTCAAGTTAGTGGAAGATTTAAACCAAAAATCTGAGATAGCGAGTAAGTAATTTTCCTATACTTAGTGTGGTTTGGTAAGAAGTAGGGTGGGCAAAAACCTTTTGGTTAAAATCAGTCTTCTCGATCAGATAACTTTGCCCACCCTACTATCAGGCAAAAACCTTTTGGTTAAAATCATTCTTCTAGATCAGATAACTTTGCCCACCCTACTATCAGGCAAAAACCTTTTGGTTAAAATCATTCTTCTAGATCAGATAACTTTGCCCACCCTACTATCAGGCAAAAACCTTTTGGTTAAAATCATTCTTCTCGATCAGATAACTTTGCCCAGCCTACTATCAGGCAAAAACCTTTTGGTTAAAATCATTCTTCTAGATCAGATAACTTTGCCCAGCCTACTATCAGGCAAAAACCTTTTGGTTAAAATCAGTCTTCTAGATAACATAACTTTGCCCACCCTTTAATTGGGATTTTTTTGACACGCAAGTCCCTAAGCTGAATGCTTACCCGAAAGATTCAAGAGCTTCCCCTGGGCTGATTCTACAATGGCGTCTCGGATGAAGGCACTTGCTTGGATAATCTCTATTCCAATTAAGTCTCCTGCTTCATTGAGTTCGGCCGTAATGTTAGGACTAATCTCGACACTACCTGCTTCTGGTTCATCAGACAGGGTAAGGTGAAGGATATCCTCTTGTTCAAAGTATGTCATCTTGGCATTATTCATTAATTGTAAATCTCCCAGTTCTTAAGCGGAATCGTAGTTGTTGACGGGTGGTGCTATGGATGGTTACTGGAGTTATCAAATCACCACTGCGTTCATAAGGAATTATGACTAACTGATTGTCGTGCTTGCCAACTGCGATCTGTCTGCCTGTGACGGTATCATAATATCTCTCTCCAGAAAATCTCAGGATTTCCTCGATCTTAGCTAGGTCAAATCCCCTGAGTTCGGCTCGATACTGTAGATAATTTGACCAGACAATTTGTGGCATTTGTTAAACGTTGCTGAAGTTTGAGTTGCGAGCACAACTTCTATAATACACGCAAGCAATCCCACTCCTTCTTACAATATCTTCCAATTCTAACCAAAACGCGATCGCCTACGGTGGATACTTCGTACCATCCTAAAAATACCTCATCCTTAATATTTAATCCTTAAAACTTAATACTTCTAATACCTAGTTTCCAGTCAATTGAGCAATTTGCTTCAAATCCACATTGCCACCGCTGATAATGACACCAATCCGAGCATTGGGCATGTTAATGATACCTTCAAGTAGGGCAGCAGCAGCTAAGGCACCAGTGGGTTCAACTACAATTTTGAGCCGTTCCCAGAGGAAAAACATGGTACGGATAATCGCAGCTTCCGATACAGTTACCATGTCATCGACGTAATTAAGGACTAGGGGAAAGGTAAGTTTACCCAGGCTGGGAGTTCTGGCTCCGTCAGCAATGGTATTGGGATTGTCAACAGTTTGGAGGATTTTGCTATGGAAGGAACGGGTGGCATCATCGGCCTGTGCTGGTTCTACACCAATCACACGGCAATTAGGATATAGGGTTTTGGTTGCGATCGCACATCCGGAGAGTAAGCCACCACCACCACAACACACCAGTAACAGATCCAGTGGACCGACTTGTTCTAGGAGTTCTTTGGCCGTAGTACCCTGTCCAGCAATAATGTGGGGGTGATCGTAGGGAGGAATGATAGTGAGTTTGCGATCGCGTGATAACTCTTCCGCTAATGCTTCCCGTCTCAATTCAGCCCGATCATATAAAATTACTTCAGCACCATAGCCACGGGTAGCGGCTTGCTTGACAGCTGGGGCATCTTTGGGCATGACTACAGTGGTGGGAATACCGAGGAGGGTGCCAGATAATGCGATCGCTTGGCCATGATTACCAGAAGAAAAGGTGAGAACCCCTCGCTGTTTTTGTTCTTCAGATAGTTGTGACAGAGCGTTATAAGCCCCTCGAAACTTAAAGGCACCAATACGTTGGAAGTTTTCGCATTTGAAGAAGACTTGAGCCTTGGTGAGCTGGTTGACAGTCCTGGAGGTATGGACTGGAGTTTGATGGGCATTGCCCAATAGGCGTTTAGCGGCGGCTTCTATGTCAGTGTAGGTTACGGGTAATGCTTGCAGTTCCATAGCAGTAGGGAGTCGGGAGCGGTGCGACCCGTGGCGAATTTAATTCGCCTACGGAAAGCGCACCGAGGGAGTAGGAAGTCGGGAATCGGGAATCGGGAATCGGGAGTCGGGGTAAGAAACTTGAATGTACCTGATCAGTATCAGAAACGCGCTTACTTAATTGTTAATTGTTAATTGTTAATTGTTAATTTTCAATTCTTAATTCTCAATTCTCAATTCTCAATTCTCAATTCTGAGATTACTTGATCAATTTTAGAGGATATGGTTAAGGTTGATCATAGAGAACAATAAAACTACCAATAACCACCACAGCCAATGCTGAGGGGACTAATGGTACCCAATACCCTTGTTTCAAAAGACCTAAGCAGGACCCGTAGAGAATCGATAGAGCCAA
>NZ_JAAHIE010000333.1:0-8321 GCF_010671945.1 Moorena sp. SIO4E2 | reverse complement strand
GAAAGATCCAGAGAAGCATAAAATCTTATCAGTAATTACATCATTATGTAATAATAATCAGATATTGATGAGTCCTGTCTATTATTCCGAAGGCAGAATTTTATGTTCTAACGATGAATTTTTATTTAATCTTATTACTGGATTATTGCAATGGAAAAAAAAACAATCGGAAACAAAACAAATTGTTATTTTATCCTTAACAAACTATAATCTTGAGGAAGGAATCAATAACCCTTACTATTTTTTTGAAAAACAAATAAAGCCGGGAAAGATACTTAATGGGGTGTTAAATCAATACATCCAGGAGAATTTAAGAGACAAGAAAGTTAAGTTTCTCTACAAAAACATAAATACTGAAGAAATTCAAAAAAATATTAATGAAAACGAAATCACAATAGTGCAATTGGGTTCAGTTCCTCCAGATGTATACGACTATATTTACTCTCTTTCTACACTCCCTTGTGTATTTGAAGGAGAAGGTAGTGCTAGCTTAATATTGAACATTGGTAAGCCCTATTTTCATTTGGTTTCTAGCGATGACCGAGAAGGTCAAACGACCAACAAATTATACCCACCAGTTCCTGCCAATGCTCCTAATAACCCAAGTGGAGATCAGTGTCATAATGACTCTCTCGCGTTAGTTAATAGTTTTGAAGAGTGGGAGAAAATTTTAGAAAGTACGGACGGAAAAAAGACTCCCGATCAGATAATTGAAGAATTTATAAATAATGCATATGAAAAAGGCAAAAAATATCAAAAATACTTTGCATACATAAAAAATTTTTATAATAACGAAGTGAATGATAAATTGCTTGGGGCGCTCTTTTCCTTGCCATTTTTAATTGATTATTCAGAGGACTAATGTTATGAAATTACAAAATTTATACAATAAAATCAAGAATCAAGTG
This sequence comes from Moorena sp. SIO4E2, assembly GCF_010671945.1. Taxonomy (NCBI): domain Bacteria; kingdom Bacillati; phylum Cyanobacteriota; class Cyanophyceae; order Coleofasciculales; family Coleofasciculaceae; genus Moorena; species Moorena sp. SIO4E2. Next base: position 7,413 of record NZ_JAAHIE010000333.1, on the reverse strand, counting down.
AATTTGAATTTAACATCTGAATTATCAGTAGGTTCTATTCGCAAATTTTATCAGTCTTGCTCGATCGACAAAGAATTTATTATTAATATCACTAAAATAGTACGGTTTCCTGAACAAGAAAACGAAGACATTCAATATTTTATTATACGAGGAAAAACTTCTTCTTTTGGCTTAGACAATTTAGAAGTAGAGCTTTTGTTTAAGCAAGAGTTTAATGCCCTCAAATCTAATTTAAAAGTCAATTTTATCAAGAATAATTTATTACTTCCTGGTGTCAGAGAATCCTGGTTCTACCTAAAAGATATTGAACTAACAGCAGAAGTGGCAGACGCCCTAGTGCCTGTCAAAGGTTCTGTCAGTGGTACGGTTAACATTTTGCCTGATTTGCGCTTTTCTATGCAACTGCCAGTTGTGCAGAACAAGTGGGTTCTCAAAGGCAGCCTCAAACCCTCCAAGGGGATATCTGGCTTGGTTGCCTTTGCTGGCGGTGATCTATCTCCTAAAATCCCCGCCTTTGTACAAGCTGCAGCAGCCTTGAAAGTGGAAGATGTCGGCATACTATTCGATGCAGGTAGCAGTACTGTTGAGTACATCAGCTTGAGTGTAATCACTGCTAAAGATTTTAAGTGGGAAGTATTGCCCGAAGCCGCCATCACGGATATCATGTTGGACGCTACTGTGCTGAATCCGGGTAACAATAATCGGCGAGTAATTTATGCTATTTCAGGAAAGTTTGAAATAGGAGATTCTCCTAATACGGCAAGTATTAGAATTAGAGCTTTAGCACCTGACTATCAAATTATAGGTGGCTTATCTGAAGGGAGTAAAATTCATCTCAAGGCACTAATTCAATACTTTTTCAAAGCAGCAGATAATTTTCCTGAAATAGATGTTACTAAATTATATCTGTTCGCTTATCCTAACCAAGAAACTTATAATCTTCGCTTAGGTATAACAGATAATTGGAAATTTTATTTGGATGAAGCTTCTGGAAACAAGTATGTAGAACTGTCTAATGTCAATCTTAATACAGAAAAATCCAAGGCTCATGTTAAAGGGTCTATTGATGCTTTATTCAAGCTTGCGGTAATTGACATAGTTGTATCAGCTAGTCATCTGGGTTTAAATCAGGGATGGCAATTTCAAGGTAGCACTGGTTCGGGACAGGAAATCTACATTGGAACGCTTATAGATGATTTAGCTAATAAATTCGATAAGATAACCCTTCCTTTATCTATCTCAGAACTAATCATAGAAAACCTTGGGGTTTCATTCAACACCAAAACCAAAGACTTCACTTTTACCTGTGAGTCTAAATTCCCGATTGATGGTGAACCAGTAGATATTACCGTCAGCATTAATATCACTCAACAAAAAGACGGTTCCTATAAAAAACATTTTGAAGGTCATATCACAATCAATGACTTACAATTTGCCCTCATCTTGGGAGCATCCCATTTTGGAAACAATATTACCCAAAGCAACGATATTTCAAGGGTTTCAGCCCCCTAAAAAGAGCTAACGTGCCAAATTGGGATGCTCCCCTCATCTTCGATACAGATGAAACCTCCAAAACCTTTCTCGCTGCTTACCGCGACACCAACGATACTGATATCAGTGTTAAAAACCTGATTGGCTCCATTTCCTCTACCTTGAAAGATGAAATCCCAGCCGGTTTAACAATCAGTCTCAAAGATGCCCTATTTGTCTACTCTAAAGAAACACAGACCAATTTCCTCTTGGGGTTAGACATCGGTAGCGGTATAAACCTCTCAAAACTCCCTCTAGTGGGTAAAGAATTTCCCCCCGATCAAACGATCAAATTAGCCTATCAAGTCTTAGTCACAAAAGCAGACTTTAGCCAAACAGAAATTGTTCACCTCAACACTTTGTATCCTGAAGGAGGTATTAGCTTACCCGAAAAAAGTCTCACCAACAGATTAGACCTTGCTACCTCAATGCGGTTGGGGAACGAAACTCGGCAATTAAGCTTACCAATTGCAATCAATCAGAATAGCGGTCAACTGGAAGAAAATAGTCAACCTGAAAGTACCGCCCCTTCCTCTGCGGATACCACCAGTCCTGATGGCACTAAATGGTTCCAATTGCAAAAATCCTTTGGTCCAGCACATTTTGAAAGAATTGGCTTAAAGTATCAAGACCAAAAAATCTGGTTCTTATTAGATGTTGCTTTATCGGCAGCAGGTTTAACTCTTTCTCTAGATGGACTTTCTGTCAACTCACCCCTCACTGAATTTAAGCCTGAATTTAACCTCAAAGGCTTAGGCATCGACTACCAAAGCGGAAGTGCCTTAGAAATAGGTGGCGCATTCCTCAGAAAACAAATCACCAAAGACGGAACAACCGTCGATGAATACGATGGTGCAGCAGTCATTAAATCCGAAACCTTTACCCTTTCTGCCATTGGTTCCTATACCCAAGATGATAAAGGACATCCCTCCTTATTTATCTATGCTGTTTTAGATAAACCCCTCGGTGGTCCCTCCTTCTTCTTCGTCACCGGACTAGCAGCAGGTTTCGGCTACAACCGCGCCCTGAAAATACCCACCATCGACCAAGTTGTAACCTTCCCTCTAGTCGAAGAAGCCATTCACTCAAACAATGGCTCTAGCAACACCCAAGACGGCGCAACTAAACTTACCCAAGAACTCAACAAACTCCAAGAATATATCCCCCCCGAAACCGGACAAATATTCCTCGCTGTCGGAGTCAAATTTACTTCCTTCAAAACCATCGACTCCTTTGCCCTCCTCACCGTCGCCTTTGGGAAACGCTTTGAAGTCAGCCTCCTGGGCTTATCCACCCTCGTTGCCCCTCCACAAGCAGGTAAAACCCCTGTCGCTGAAGTCCAACTCGCCCTCAAAGCCACCTTTCTCCCGGAGGAAGGCTTCTTAGGAGTCCGCGCCCAACTTACCCCCAACTCCTACATTCTCTCCAAAAAATGCCACCTCACCGGAGGATTTGCCTTCTATAGTTGGTTTGCCCCCCACGAACATAATGGAGATTTTGTTCTTACTCTAGGGGGCTATCATCCCAAATTCAATGTTCCCGCCCATTATCCGAGAGTCCCACGCCTCGCCTTTGACTGGCAAGTTAACAGCAAACTCCACATCAAAGCTGATGGTTATTTTGCCCTCACTGCTTCAGCACTGATGGCAGGGGGACACCTCCAAGCCACTTGGCACAGTGGCCATCTTAAGGCTTGGTTTAATGCTGGAGCAGACTTTCTCATCGCCTGGAAACCCTATCACTATGATGCTTCCATCTATGTGGATATGGGAGTCTCCTATACCTGGACTGACCTCTGGACCCACCACATTACCGTAGATGTAGGGGCAGACTTACATATTTGGGGACCTGAATTTTCTGGTATTGCCCATATTCATCTTTGGATTGTTTCCTTTGATGTTACCTTTGGTGCCAGTGCTTCTCAAACCCCAACCCCCATTAAATGGGATGAATTCAAAAAGTCTTTCCTCCCTGCCGATAGTGATATCTGTAGTGTAGCTGTCAAAGATGGCTTAGTCAGAAAAGTCAATCAAGACGACAAATCAGATTTGGGTGTCATCAATCCCAAGCACTTATGTTTAGTGACTAATTCAGTGATTCCTGCGACTGATGCTGAACACGAAACCAAGGTATCTGACTTCCAGAAATTTGGTATTGGCTCAATGGACGTTAAATCTGGTGAATTAACCTCAACTCATACTATTACCATTACCAAAAATGAAGACTCTGTTGAAAAAGATTTTGCCTATACTCCCATCCTGAAAAAAGCCCCTACCGGACTCTGGGGCGAATCCCTAACCCCTGATTTGAATGGTAAACAGTTTATTGAAAATACCCTGTCGGGCTTTGAAATTAAACCCAAAAAACAGCCCGACGCTGGAGAAACTCATCCTATCGATCGCAAAGAGCTACAATCGACCACTGAGTCTGTGAATGATGCCTATGAATGGGAAATTATCAAACATTTTCAGGAAGAAGATGGGAAAGATATCCGTAACACTATTATGGATAACTCAGTCAAACAAGCGAGAGAAAATTTATTAACAGCACTGAATTTAGATAGTAAAGAAATTAATATAAGTGCAGAAATTGCGGATAATTTATTACTGTCACCGAAAATTGGAGCTTTAGCAACCAAATAATTATTCCAGGAAAACAAAATGCCAGAAACTACTAAAATTAAAGCCACAAAAATCGAATTTATTCAGTATCATCAGCCAGCCTTAAAAAATGGGAACTATGAGATTACTGTTACACAAACTATAGACGGCCAAAAAATCCCTAAAGATACTAAGTTTCCACCTGATGGAAGTAAACCATTTCGTTTTACTGTATCAGGAGAACGCTTTGATTTAAAACCCAAAGATATTCACGCTGTATTTCCCCCGGCTGGTAGCTTAGGCGAACATTCCAATGTTCTACCCCATATTGTATTAAACCGTAGCACCTTACCTTGGGAACGTCAGGCTGTTGCTAATAATGAAAATTTACACTGGTTAGCCCTTTTACTGTTTGAAGAAGAAGAAAAACCAGAACCCCAAGTTATCACCCTCAAAGAATTAAAAAACACCCAGAGTTATCCCGCTAAATTTCCAGAATTTGAACTAGAAAGCGGACAACATGAAGACGATAAAGTAACTGTTATTGATATTGAAAAATCATTATTAGATAAAATATTACCTACCCAAGAAGATTTAGCATATCTGGCTCATGTGCGCCAAGGAACAGATGACAAAGATAAATTAGTCGGAGATGAACTAGCAGTCATTATCGGCAACAGACTACCAAAAAAAGGCAGTACCAGCACCGTCCATCTTGTTTCTATAGAAGGGCGTTATGATGACAAAGGTTTTAACTTTAATGGTGCAGTAGAGAATGATTATATTCGTTTAGTTAGTCTCAAAAGTTGGCGGTTTGCCTGTGTAGATGAAAAACAAAGCTTTAAAGGATTACTGACTCATATTAACCGAAAACCCAGTACCCTAAGATTACCCAAAGTTGATAATACCGAAGCGGAAGGATACCTGTCAATGGGCTACCTTCCCCTACCCCACTTTTTACGACAGGGAGGTAAAACATTCTCCTGGTATCATAGCCCTTTAATAACTGGAAACAATAGGACCGATAACATCACCTTACCCATCCGTGCAGCGGATGAGATAGTGCGCTACAATCCCCATAACGGTATGTTCGATATTTCCTATGCTGCTGCTTGGGAATTAGGGCGGTTGTTGGCTTTACAAAGTAAAAATTTTTCCATCAGCCTCTACCACTGGAAACGCAGCCACAGACATGGACAGATCATTCAAGATACCGAAAGTCACTTACCTTTCTACAATCAGTCCAATACTGAACTCCCCGATGCGATCGCATCCTGGTTTACCAACTTAAGTCTTCTCAAGGGCGTACCCTTTAACTACCTAGTCCCCGACGAACAGATGTTACCCGTAGAATCAATTCGTTTCTTCTGGGTCGATCCATTATGGATAGAATGCTTGTTAGATGGAGCATTTAGTATTGGGCGAGTCACCAGATCAGATCATGGCCATGATAGTAGCCATTCGGAAAGTCCAGCAGCAAACCCTCATGAACAGGTAACTGGGTTTTTACTGCGTTCAGATGTAGTAGCAGGATGGCCTGGTTTACTTGTTGATGGTTATGGCAAGGCAGTTGATAATGATAATGCTATTCCTGACAACGATAAACTTCCCTTGCTACGAATGGATCGCCTTTCTGCCAATGTCTTGATTTGCTTATTTAAAGGGGAAGTGAAAACAGTTGATATTCACCAAAAACCAGAAACCATTCATTTTGGTTTGGACTATGATTATGTTAGGAAAACCTTTTGCAAAAAATTAAAAAAACAAGACGGTCAAGAAATTGAAGCCAAGGTTAAGTCTATTCCTTGGAAAGATCAAGATACAAGAACGGTCAATATCGCTGAATTGAAACAAGACATTGAAAGGGAATTACAAAATAACACAATTACATTTACTTCATTTACTTCAGCACAATTTGCTTTAGAGATGATCGAAGGAGTAGAGAAAGTCAGATTCATCAACAAGCCAGGGTAAACGCACCCGACAAGATTAGCGATCGCATGATCTAGATAGGGCGTAGTCTTATATAGATGTAGGGTGGGCAGTGCTTACCTTCGAGATTGTCAGCTTTTAAATTGGTATGAAGCACTGCTGCTGCCCACCGTCCGATTCATTTTATTAAAAATGTAGACAATTAATTACTATTTATTAATTAAATTCCTGTTGGTGGGCAGTGCTTATTAAGCCTATACCAAGCTTTGTAATTGCTCGGAAGCACTGCCCACCCTACGATTAATTTTATTAATTTCCTGCCTTGCGCGTAGCGTTATATCTGCGCCGTAACCCACCATCTTCCTGGTTGGGATTGAGAAGCAGTGCGATCGCATTACCCTTGTGAGGGGAAAGGAGCTGGGAATCAGAAATAAAATTTAGATGTACCTCACCCTTACTAGAAAACGCTATAGTTACGCTATAGTTATAGGAGTTCTGAATTGGGTGAGTTACACAAGTTGTGGCTTTTAGGGAGTAAGGATCCCCCCTAACCCCCCTTAATTAAGGGGGGGAAAGGAGTAGGGAGTAGGGGTAATAAAAAACTGGTGCATCTCAAGATTGTAACTCTATGTTGTAACTCTACAATTCAGGGAACGGGATAAGTGTTTTAGCCTTCAATGGTCCTATTGTTGCCAAAGCTCAGATGCACCCGAAAAAACCAGCAAAAATGGACGAACAAAGACTACGAGCATACCTGAAGCTGATCGAGCAAGTGCTAACTTGTCCCAGCGGTGAAGAATTTCAAATTGTTGAGAGCAACCGTGAGTTAGTGGATGCAGAGTTATTGCAGGTAATGGCACAAGTAGCAGAACAACTGAGAGCAGAGGGCAAGCAAAACCGTGCTGAGGTTTTACTGGGTCTGAGGAGTGAGCTGTTAGAAATCCTGGGAATCTCAGAAACCCCTAGCTCAGCTAATCTCTCATGCCAAGACTATCTGCAATTCTTGACAGAGGTATTGCTGGCAACTGACAACAGCGATAGCAACCCCAAAGTAGTCTACCCACTGTTGGGAGCCAACCTAGACAAACTGGATGATAACTTTATTGATATCCTGCAAACCTGGGCAAGTGCTAAATTTTCAGAAGCTCAAGCAGAATACATCGCTAAAGTTATTTGGGAATTTAGCAATCTGATCCAGCAGTTTCCTCTAGGCAATAAAGCCAATAAGCTGTTCGGCATTTAAATTGGTATAATAAAAATTAATAAATAACCCAATAATAGGAAATATGCCAGCAAAAAATTATCTGACACAAGAGCAAAAAACAATACTTCAAAAAGCCTTAAAAATAGA
>NZ_JAAHIE010000332.1:0-8343 GCF_010671945.1 Moorena sp. SIO4E2 | reverse complement strand
TATAGCAGTCGCCAGGGCAGTTAGGACATGACAAAAGTCTCACACCCTTTGTAAGCGATGCAGCGCGGTCTTGGGGGTTTCCCCCATGAGCGACTGCATCAAGAAGCGCAAGAGTTTGACTTCTGACTTCTGACTTCTGACTTCTGACTTCTGCTATACCTAAATGTTGCTGAACTCTGAATCCCTAAGGAAATCCCAATACCCAAAGTGAGGGCTATTTATGGTAAAGTTTATGGTAAATATTGATAATCTATCTGTTCTAGGAAAGAAGCAAGTTGTTGTGTATTATGAAGCGTGATTAGTGGAGTAAATCAAATCGAGTTCCCTATAAAATAATATTGTAATTGTTCATAAACGATTTCAATAAAATTAGAGGTTGTCTGAGAAGTATCATTTGCTACATCAAAGCCCCCGTTGGTCCCCCAAGCGAGGGATTGCTCGCTTGGGGGACTTTTACCAGCAAATGGATTCTTGTTCCCCCCAAGCGAGGGATTGCTCGCTAGGGGGGCTAGGGGGGCAAAATTCAGTATCAAACAACTTTTCAGATATCCTCTTATAAAAAACGTTATATTATAGCCCTTAAAAAGGTTTAAAACGTAATTATACATTATATAATTACGTTTTAAACTTGTGATTAAAAATGGATATTACATCGATTAAAATATCGGTATAATATTTACAATTACGTTTTCAAATTGGAATTTGACCAGGGTATTTGAGATGGCGATCGCATCATAAAAATTCTCGGTATACTAGTATACTATAGTTGAAATGTATAGTTAAAATCAAGAAGATTACCTGGTGTATTTACATGGTGTAGTTATAATGGTGTTGTAAAGGATGGAAGCATTATGGAAACCGTAGAGCAGAAACGGGCAGTCGAAATCTTGTCGGAGCGCCTGGGTAAAACCCAGGACTATCTTTGACATTGCTGCTCTGAAGGCCAAAATTCAAGATTTAGAGCAGCTGGCAGCTCAACCAGATTTTTGGGATGACCAAAACTCGGCTCAGCAAACCCTTCAACATCTCAACGACCTAAAATCTAACCTCCAACGCTATAAACAGTGGCAATCCAGTTTGGAAGACACTAAAGCGATCTTGGAGTTGCTAGAACTAGAAACCGATGACGCACTGCTTGCAGAAGCTCAAACCAACTTGACTCAGCTGAATAAAGAACTGGATCGCTGGGAGTTGGAACAGCTGTTATCTGGTACCTACGACGCTAAAGGTGCTGTCCTCACCATCAATGCGGGGGCTGGTGGAACTGATGCCCAAGATTGGGCTGACCTATTACTGCGGATGTACACCCGTTGGGCAGAGAACCATGGTTATAAAGTCCACCTAGCCGAACTTTCCCCAGGAGATGAAGCTGGGATTAAGTCTGCCACTCTGGAAATTGACGGACTCCGCGCCTATGGTTACCTGAAAGCCGAGAAAGGTACTCATCGACTGGTGAGGATTTCCCCGTTTAATGCTAACGGTAAGCGACAGACTAGTTTTGCTGGAGTAGAAGTGATGCCTGCGGTGGATAATACCGTTGAGCTGGAAATCCCCGAGAAGGATTTAGAAATTACCACCTCCCGTGCAGGTGGTAAGGGAGGGCAAAACGTCAATAAGGTAGAAACTGCAGTGCGGATTGTCCATATTCCTACCGGCCTGGCTGTGCGCTGTACTCAGGAGCGTTCTCAATTGCAAAACAAAGAAAAAGCCTTAGTACTGCTGAAAGCTAAGTTGCTCGTGATTGCTGAGGAGCAACGAGCTCAAGAAATTGCCGAAATTCGGGGGGACATGGTGGAAGCGGCTTGGGGAAACCAAATTCGAAATTATGTGTTTCATCCTTACCAGATGGTGAAAGACCTGCGCACTAGTGTGGAAACCACAGCAGTTAATGATGTCCTTGATGGTAATCTTGACTTATTCATTGAAGCGTATCTGCGTCAAGAAAATCAGTTAACTAACTAGTAAGCAGTCAGCTATCAGCCGTCAGCCGTCAGCTAATCAACGGTCGGTAATAAACAAGCTGGGGGGTGCTGCTACGGCTGCTTGAAAATCCCTGCTCGTTTTACTCATCCGACCCCGTTCAGTTAAAACGCCTGCTAGCACCTCAAGTAGCACCATCTGTAGCGCATTAGCTGATAGCTGACTGCTGAATGCTTACACTAACTAATCACTAATGATTGGTTATTAGTGATTGTCAAAGTTGGTTGATTATTACTGATAAATAGTCAGTGGTCAAGTTTCAAGTAAGCAGGAATTAGGCAAAATTTGGCAACAAACTCGCCTTAGGTTTAGGGTGCATTGATAAAGCAGGCTACAGCTAGAGTTTCTGGGTAATTCGTGGTAAAAATTGTTAAGTATGCTGTTAGATTAAAATCAGCAAAGAAATTCTGACGTAGAGTACTTGTGTTCGATGAGCAACCCACCTTCACAAACCCAACAGCCAGAACAAGGTCTGGATACAACTACAGCCCCAGCCGATAGCGGTTCAAGTGAACCTAAGCCTAGTTACACCAAGTTAGCCATGCGCAATATGGTGCGTAAGGGAGGTAAATCTCTGAGACACTTTTTCCTCACCGTTTCTGGTTTATTGGCCTTACTGGTGGGTCTTGCCTACCTAACCCGTTAACTAAAGAGTTTGTTAAGTGATTTAAACTTACTCTTGTTGATGGCTCTATGCTTCGAGAGAGCAAAATCAAGGGAACAGTAAGCATAGTCCTAGACCCAGGATTAACGAAGCCGATGACCTAGCCAATCGGCTAGGTCATCGGAGTAGGTTACCCTACTGGTAGCCAAGCCTTTTGGAGACGCTGAGTGTGAAGTTTGAATTGAGTGTACAGGATTGTTTCTTTAATCGCTCCCATTCCGCTGAAACCATTACTAACCAATCCAGCAGCCCAATTTCCCTCCACACTTGGGAAAGCTGGTTTGACCAATGGCTAGTTGCCCTCGAACCGGATTTACCGGAGGCGAACAGCTACGAATTGAGTCTTCGCCTTACTGACAATAGTGAAATTCAGGCACTTAATTCCCAGTACCGAAAAAAAAATCAGCCTACAGATGTACTTGCTTTTGCAGCTTTAGAGGTAAACTCTCCTAAGTTATCACCCCAAAAGCAATTATCAGTGCCTCTATACTTGGGTGATATCGTGATTTCGGTAGATACTGCTGTTCAACAGGCTAAACAGCACGGGCATTCTGTATCTACGGAACTAGCCTGGCTGGCAACCCATGGTTTACTTCACCTTCTAGGATGGGATCATCCGGATGAAGAAAGTCTACTGAGAATGCTGGATCAACAGGAGACTCTACTTCAGAGCGTAGGTCTTTCTAATGATTCCTAGAAGTCTGCTGTGCTTTCCAGTATATCCCTAAAGGTTAATCCTCCTACCCCATATGGGAAAGATCAAGGTATACCCAAGACTTATCCCTGAACCAAGAAATGGTGTTACCAAAGGCGGAATCTTATCAAACTCAGTTTTTCGTGTCTAATACCTTGCCGATGACTCAAGAACTATCTATACCAGTACCCCAATACTCTGACTCCAAAGTCAAACCTAACCGAGATTTGGCTTGGCGAATTGCTCCGACATTAATGATTAGCTTCAAATATGCTTGGGCTGGGGTTCGCTATGCCTTTCTCACCCAACGTAACTTCCGCATCCATACAGCCATTGGAATTCTAGCGATTACCTTGGGCATTTTTTTAAAAATACCCCTGGTAGAACTGGCTGTGATTGGACTAACCACTGGGCTAGTCATGGCCATGGAGATGTTAAATACAGCTATTGAATCGGTCGTAGATCTAACTGTTAAACAGACATACCATGAACTGGCTAAAATTGCTAAAGATTGTGCCGCTGGTGCAGTGCTGATCTCAGCGATAACTGCTATTTTTGTAGCCGGTTCCCTGCTACTGCCACCCCTAATCAGTAGAATTGAGTCAGTTTTGGGCTAAATACCCAATTAGACTATACGATATGCGACTATACGATGAAAGTATATGACTGGATTGTCGTTGGTGGTGGCATTACTGGAGCAGCACTCGGGTACGAATTGTGTCGCCAAGGTTTGACTGTTCTGATTTTGGAGCAACATCCTACCCTAGAGGGAGCAACTCGCTATAGCTATGGTGGTCTTGCCTATTGGTCAGGAACATCAAGGTTAACTCGAGTGCTATGTCAGGAAGCTAGAGAAATTTATCAAACTTTATCTGAGGAATTAGCAACAGATACCCAGTTCCGGGAATTAGACTTATTGCTGACCATTGACCTCAAGGATGACTTTGAAGAATTGGCAGCCGATTATGCCCGTTGTGCTACTCCCCCAACTTGGGTGAGTGTGGCTGACGCTTGTGCCCTTGAACCATTACTCAATCGAAATGCGATCGCAGGAGCTTTTACTGTCCGTCACGGGCATATCCATCCAGGAAAGACTACCCAAGGTTACCTGAAAGCTTTCCGCCGTTGTGGGGGGGAAATCCAAATTGGTCGTGTGGTGGAACTGGTAAGGAGTTCAGATGCTATCAAGGCAGTCAAAACAGTAGCAGCCACCTACCACACCGCTAACACGGTTGTCTGTGCTGGTGGACTCAGTCGCACCTTACTGAAAGCTTCCGGAATTCCTGTCTACTTGTATTTCACTCATGAGGAGATGATTGAAACTCCCAGAGTTGACATCCAGCTGCAGACCATGGTTATTCCAGCAAATACGAAACGGTTTCAACTCGAAAAGCAAGCCAGTACTAAGTCAGTTCAACACTTGTGGGATGAGCCTGCTCATGAGGTAGTACCACCGATTCTTGATGCAGGTGCAGTGCAGTTTTTAGATGGCAGTTTACGGATGGGTCAGCTCAGCCGTGTACTGACAGACCCCTACGCCACTATAGCGCCAGAGAAAGGGGAAGCGGAAATTCGTACTCAAGTGGGTAAAATTCTACCAGCTCTTGAGAAATTACCAGGAACCTGGCATCATTGTTTAGTAGCATTCAGCAACACTAGTTTACCAGTGGTTGGTTCCTTCGGTGGTGTGGAAGGAGTTTATATATTTTCTAGTTTTACTAACCCCCTGGTATTTGTGCCACCCCTAGCCAAGCGCTTTGCTAACTGGGTGGTTGGACAAGAGGATGAAATAATAGCCGAGATGTCCCCTGCCAGTTAACAAAGTATTATGTTAAATTAAGCTAGGTTAAAGCTTGTTAAGAGTCTGTTGGTGATCGACCCATAGTCTCAGTCAAAGTGCCAATACAGTGGCTCCATCATCCTTAAAGCCCTTTGGTAGGGGCGACTCTGTCAAAGTTATGGAACATAGGTAGGGTCCAAGGTCGGATTAGACTGTACTAAGTTGGGTTAATGGTCACAGGCAGATACACCTTTAACCTGCAGAATAATTTAAGCAACGGATTTTGTGTTGACACCAGAGTAATCTTCACTGTCAAGGGTTAACGGTCAACAGTGAACAATCAGCAAGTTAAATGTTAATTAAGATAAAGAACGGTGGAAGCGACGGTCTACCCCTTAGCTTGTGAGGGAAGCTAAGGAATTAGCTCGTGCTAACAAGCGAGTTATGAGCCTAAACTAGTTATGAACCTACAGGTGATGGCAATCCCCTCCCCTCAACCCAATCGGCTGTAATAGGGGTCTTCTGCCAAGAACTAATGATCCAAGAACTAATGACAATACTGGAATTACAGTTAAGGGATTATGACAAAAACTCGCTCTAAGTGGCAGCTTGTGGTGGTAGGGATTTTGCTACTGCTGACTCTTCAGTATGTGCTGTGGCGATCGCTGTTTACCCTCAATCTGGATACCCTGGTCAATGGAGTCTTTAGCTTGGGGTTATTACTAGCGGAAATACTGAGGCTAGCTGGTAGCACCATTCAGCTGTTTTTCTTGTCCCAGATAAAAGATAGAAGTCGGGAAGCTGATTGGGGTGAATTATCGGTTATTAGTGGTCGTTTTACCCCGTCTGTTGACATACTTATTCCTACGTATAATGAACATCCCTCTATCCTACGACGAACAATTATTGGTTGTCAAGCTTTAGAGTATACAATAAAAACGATCTATCTTCTGGATGATACTAGACGTCCTGAGATCAAAAGACTTGCAGCTGAGCTAGGCTGCGAGTATATTACGCGACCAAATAATCTTAATGCCAAAGCAGGTAATTTAAACAATGCCTTTCCTCAAACCTCTGGGGATTTAATTGCTGTATTTGATGCTGATTTTATTCCTACTAGGAACTTCCTCAAGCGGACTGTGGGTTTCTTTAAGGATAAGGAAGTCGCTCTAGTTCAGACTCCCCAAAGCTACTATAATCCCGATCCGGTTGCCTATAATTTAGGTTTAGAAAACATTCTGACGGCAGAAGAAGAATTATTTTATCGACACATTCAACCAATTCGGGATAGCACAAATAGTATTGTGTGTTGTGGCACGTCTTTTGTGGTCAGGCGCAGCGCACTCTTAAGTATTGGTGGCTTTTTTACCGATTCCATCGCTGAAGATTACTATACTGGGGTTTGTTTATCGGCTCTTGGCTATAAGTTAATTTACCTTGATGAAAAATTAAGTGCTGGCTTGGCAGCAGAGAATATCGCAAGTCATGTATCTCAGCGGCTAAGATGGGCACAAGGTACCTTACAGGGACTTTTTCTAGACGCAAATCCATTAAGAATTCCTGGACTTACTCATCTGCAAAGACTGGTTCATTTAGATGGGTTGCTTTATTGGTTTACTAGCTGGTCACGAATTTATTTTCTCATTGTTCCCATAGCGTATACATTTTTCGGGATTATTTGCTTTAAAGCAACAGCTACGGAAGTATTGTGTTTTTTAGTTCCTTTCTATTTGCTACAGTTTTCTGTATTCTCCTGGGTAAACTGCGGCTCTCGCTCCGCTTTCATGTCAGATATTTATTCAGTAGTGTCATGTTTCCCGATTGGATTAACGGTGTTGCAGACAATGCTGAATCCTTTTTCGAGAGGATTTAAAGTAACCCCGAAAGGAATATCTAGGGAGAGTTTTAATTACAACTGGCAGTTAGCATCGCCGCTGATTATTGTATTCGTTGCTACAGCAATTAGCTTTGGGTTTAATCTGAGCGAATTATTGATACCAGTCAGCAGTTTGCCATCCCTAGAAACAGCCCAACTTACCCAAGGCATCAGCTTAGCTTGGATTTGGAGTGGCTACAATCTCCTGGTGCTGAGTATCGCCTTACTAATCCTTTTGGATTCTCCTAATCCGGATACTAACGAATGGTTTGACTTACGTAAAGTGGTGCGAATAAATATAGGAGGTCAAACCTATTGGGGCATGACTAAGTTGATTTCCCAAGTAGGTGCTCAAATCAAGCTGACCGAGAAGCTATCTATCTCCCTTAAAGATAATATCAAAGTAAGTCTGAAAATAATGGGGGAGAACTTGCGACTACAAGGAAAGATTACTCACACAGACCTCACGAGTGAAACTCCCACTCTCCAAATAGGATTTAATCAGCAGATGAGTTTACCCCAGACAAGGTGTTTAATTGAAATGCTGTTTTGTGGTGTGGGTCAGTGGAAACCTTGTGATACCCCTGGAGAATTGAGCTTGCTGTGGCTTTTATTAAAAAGTTTGCTCCAGCCCAGATTTGTGTTTAACCGTAATCCAAACCTCAGCACCATTAGCTCCGCTGAGGTACCAAGCTCTACCCTTACCAAACTCAATGGTGGAATTGCTGTGGTAGCACCAGCGCCAAAGGCGATGGAAACTGTTGCTGATTTCCAAGAGGACAATAGCTTCCAACCCCTGCTCAAACCTATTTCACTAGTAGCTCAGCCTAGGGTAAAACCTCCTAGTGTTCCTCAAAAAGTCGGTGAAGAAGTGGCGATCAAGGTGGCAATACCAATGAATCCAGAACTAAACTCCCAGGTGGAGGCGAGCGCTCATTGGGAAGCCGAAGGTGAAACCGTTGTGATCAAAGTGGCGATACCCAATGAACTAATCCAGAACTAAATTGCCAGCAAAATGCGATTGACCTTGGCCTTTAGGCCACGCTACGCGAATGGTCACGCGGGGCGCGTTCGCTAATTAAACAACGACTCAAGAGCGGCTATGCTAGCAAAAAAGTGGATTGAGCCAAAGGCGATCTAAAGGGATGACCATTTTTGAATTCAAAATGAATAGCCTTCTAATTTGGAATTGTTTCCACAGGTGCGCTTGACCTTGGCGAATTAAATTCGCCAAGGTCAAGCATCGGGAATCGGGAATCGGGAATCGGGAATCGGGAATCGGGAATAGGGAGCAGGGAGCTTCGGAGCAGGGGAATAGGGTTTCATGGTTTGTTTTATAACTGAATAAT